>NZ_LSIA01000303.1:0-24967 GCF_001556015.1 Novosphingobium sp. CCH12-A3
ACTATGATGGCCGCAATGCCTACGGAAGCAGCGTGCTACGAAATGCGCGCTTACCGTTAGCCTTGGGCGATCGCTCGAACACGTGCGCGAATGCTGCCGCAAAGGCGTAGCGCGAAAGGTCCGCCCGCATATGCCCTCGGGTTTCATGGTTGGGCAGGGATTTCAGTTCTGGATCAACCAGCCAATCGGCAAGCTCGTTATCTCTCGGAGTGGATAAGGATCGGCTTTGGCGTTCGTATGGCTGCTGGCAGCCTGTCACTTCAGCGGCTGAGTCGAGCAATAGACGCCTGACCTCTTGGAGTTCCTTCGCAGCGCAGGCATCTGCCGCGACCTCCATCGCAGCACCTGCCGCGCGCTGCCATTCGACCGATCCGTCAGGCTCCTTGCTCAAGCCGCTCCGGAGCGCAGCCAGTCCTTTGATGGTTGCCTCCACGGTAGTCTTATGACCCCGGCGCTCAAGCAGGCCGTCCTTCACGCAGTCGGGCATAAGGCGTGCAAGATCACTTCGCACTCCGAGGATGATCACCCGGTGGCGACACTGAGGAACCCCGAATTCCTCGCATCGCACGATGAACCGATTCGGTCCGGATTCATCGCTGCGCACTACTGGCAGGAGCACATAACTGTCCGGTGTCCCGCCGGCGGCTTCGAGATCTGCGAGGATTCGCTTGAAAATCGGATCCTTTCCGACCTTCGAGGACAGTATGCCTTTGACGTTTTCCATCACGAATGCAGCAGGCTGTAGTCGCTCGATGATGCGAATGTATTCCCGATAGAGGAAATGCCGTTGGTCTTTGGTCGGATCGTAACCGCTGATCCCCTTGTTCCTCGCTCGACCCACCAACGAATAAGCCTGACATGGAGGACCACCGATCAAGACGGTGGGGGTTGCTTCTTGGCGCAGCCGATCAAGGACGGGATCCAATTCCTGCTGTGCCTCAGGCATGCCAAGTTCCAGCATTCGGGCTTCATCAATGGCCGCGTTCCATTGCTGCGGATAAGCTGAAGTCAACGACGCAAAGCTGATCTCGCCGTTTAGGTAATCGTAATATAAAGCTGGTGGCTTATCGAATTGCCGAACAAAGCTTCTGAGGCGAAGCGTGCGGTGTGCGGCAACCTCTTTCTCGACCGACAGCGTGATATCGAACACCCTCTGATCATCGTCGCCTCTGATCGAGGAAAAGCCTTCCGCAAGACCGCCCGGGCCTGCAAAAAGATCAACAACCTTGAATTTGGCAGCCATACAGTCGACATTCTCCGTTGAATGGCACTGATACCAGGCAATCATCCGCGCGCCAGGGGGCAAATTGATGGCTGATGTTGTTGATCAAGCCACCCGTTCCCGGATGATGGCGGGCATCAAGGGCGCCAACACGAAGCCTGAAATAGCGCTGCGAAAAGCCATGCACGCTTTAGGACTACGGTTCCGACTTCACGCGAAGGGCATGCCTGGGCGTCCCGATATCGTCCTTCCTCGCTGGAAGGCTGTGATTTTGGTGCATGGCTGTTTCTGGCATCGCCACAAAGGTTGCCGATACGCCACCGTCCCTCGGACACGGCCTGAGTTTTGGAACCAGAAATTTGCCGCAAACGTCAATCGGGATCAGCGCAATCTAGACGACCTCGGAGCTTCCGGATGGCGAACCCGCGTAATCTGGGAATGCGAATTGAATAAGCTCGGTGCAAGTCATATTGCGGAGGACATTCGGGAATGGCTGACCATGTGCGCCTCCGGTCAATGAGGTGATGATGAGCAGGATACTGGAAGCCGAACTCACCAGTGTTCTCGGCCGACTTCAGGCTCAGTACGATGTGCTCCCATTTTTAGAGCGGGTCCTTCCCGTGACCGACCTTCAAATCTCGCCGTTGCCTGAAGAGATGCTGACACAAATACGCAATTCGCCAGATTTCTCCAGTATCCGTCCCGGTGAGCCAGTATGGCTTTCGTTTTCAGCTCCTGATGATGGTCTGGCTGAGCTTGTGATTTATCGGGCCGAGGCAAATGGCCGACACTACGTGATCGCACCGAAAAAGGACTAGATCGAAATGACCGGTCGATTTCGACGTCCTTAGCTCTACTGCTGATCTTCAGGTCGGTAGCGAAACCAGTTCCGCCAAGGCAGCCACACGTCAGTCGTATCCTGTCGCCAAGCTGTTAACGCCACGACATTCGATAAACAATGGTCGGCAGAAATGTCGCTGGGGTGATGTATCAGCGCGTCCACACCGGAATTTCCCAATGATTTGAGTGCCCATCTTTAGACTCTGAGGGGCACCATTTTCTGAGAAGCGCGCATTTCTGCGCTTGTCGTCCCCTATCATAGATGACGCCTGCGAACTGCTTGGCACCGTAGCTTTTGGGTGGGCTTTCGACCATTCAGCGCAATCTCTTGGAATCGTTCCTCGTCAAGCGGATCGCAGTGCGTCTGCAGGTCTGCGCCTCACTGCGTTTCCACGGCTGACCCGGCCATCGCCGGTGGCGGAACCGGTCAGAAAGTTGGCAAAACCAGATGTGGCCTCTCCACCCGGTTCGGGGTGAAACTGCGGATTGAAACATCAAGCCCGCGGTGAGTTCGCTCTGCCGCGTACGGCAGCAGAAACGAGAGGAAAACAACGGTGTCCGATGTGCTTGAAGCGGCAGCTGTCCAGACGCAAGGCGAAGCGGAAACATTTGACGTGCTCATCGTGGGCGCCGGTATTTCCGGGATTGGTAGTGCCTATCACCTGAAGACCCAGTGCCCCGGCAAGAGCTTTGCCGTGCTTGAGGCCAAGGAGAGCTTCGGAGGCACGTGGCATACCCACCGCTATCCCGGCGTACGGTCGGATTCGGATCTCTACACCTTCGGCTATCGGTTCAAGCCGTGGGTCGGCGCGCCGATCGCGTCAGGTGAGGAAATCCTCAAGTACCTGTCCAGCGTGATCGCAGAGAACGACATCGATCAGCACATCCGATACGGGACGCGCATCATCCGGTGTTCATGGTCAAGCAGCGAGCGGCTGTGGACCGTGGAGACCCGCGGGGCCACCGGTCAGCCCAAGACGTACAAGTGCAACTTCCTGTGGATGTGCCAAGGGTACTACGACCACGAAAACCCCTTCCTGCCGCAATGGCCCGGCATGGAGGACTTCAAGGGTACGCTCGTCCATGCCCAGAAGTGGGACGGCAGCGTTGACTACGCCGCGAAGAAGGTGGTGGTGATCGGTTCGGGCGCCACGGCGGCGACCGTGATTCCAGCGATGGCGGACAAGGCCGGGCATGTCACGATGCTGCAGCGTTCGCCGACCTACTTCTTCTGCTATCCAAACCGTTCCGACCTCGCTGACCGCCTGCGCGAAATCGGGGTAGACGAGGAAACCATCCATCGCTGCGCCCGGCTGGATTACCTTCACAACCTCAAGACGCTCGATCGGCGTTCCCGCACCGAGCCCGACGTGGTCGTGGAAGAACTCAAGGCGCTGGTCAGGCTCTATGCGGGCGATGAGTTCGAATTCGCGCCTCATTTCGTGCCGCGCTATCGCCCGTGGCAGCAGCGGCTAGCTTTCATTCCGGATGGTGACCTGTTCGTAAAGATGCGCGAGGGCAAGGTCTCTGCGGTGACCGATAGAATTGCCCGCTTCACCGCCAGCGGCATAGCGCTGGAATCGGGCGAGCATCTTGAGGCGGATGTCGTCGTGGCGGCGACGGGCTTCAACCTGCTGGTGATGGGCGGGATCGAGTTCGAGGTGGATGGCAACCCCGTCGACTGGAGCAGCACCCCCACGTTCCGCGGAATGATGTTCGCCGATGTCCCCAATCTCGCCTGGGTTTTCGGCTATTTTCGCGCGGCCTGGACGCTGCGGGTCGACCTGCTGGGCGACTTCGTCTGCCGCCTGCTGCAGCATGCCGATGCAAAGGGCGCCAGCGAGGTCCGGATCGTGGTGCCAACCGACCTTGCCGACGAGCCCCTGACCCAGTGGATCGAAGACGACAACTTCAACCCCGGCTACCTGATGCGAGACATCGACAAGCTGCCCAAGCGGTTGGGTGATCGTCCGGAGTGGCGACATTCGCAGGATTACTGGATGGAAGCCGAGGACATTCCTTCCATCGACCTCGACGGACCGGAATTCGTCTACCGCTGACCAAGCCGAGGCCCGGCGTCGCAGGGAAAATGTGGCCCGGGCCTAGTTGGTTCTCGATGCAAGGCCAAGGAGGTTGCGGCGGTATTCGAGCGCACCCATGCCGGACCAGCGCTTGAAGGCGCGCGAAAAGCTGGATGGTTCCGCAAAACCGATAGTGAAGGCAATGCTTTCCACAGTCATTTTGGGATCGGCAAGCAGCTGGCAGGCGCGATCGTAGCGGGCCTTATCGACGATAGCGGAAAACCGGGTGCCTTCATCGGCCAGGCGTCGGTGCAAAGTCCGCTCGGAAAGCGCTAGGCGGCGCGCGGCATCGCCCGCCTGCAGCGCGCCGGCATTCGGGCACGAGCCCAGTAGCACGGACAGGCGATGCGATAGAGGCGCATCGGAGCGCGCCTTGCCCATGGTCTGATCACAGCGTGTTAGATAAAGCGTTTGCAGTTCGACATCCCCCAGCGGCAGTGCCTTGTCCACGGCGTTCGGCAGGAAAACCCACCGGGTCCGATCGGCATTGAACTCGACCGGGCAATTGAAGCTTCGGCGCAATTCCGACCAATTACGGGGCGCGTCTGCTGCGATCATCACGCGTTCGAGCACCTGCTCATTCCCCATCAAGTCCCGGATCAGGGTGTTTACCGCGCCCAGATCGCGATGCTGGGTAAACTCGTACAGGTCCGGGGCAATGCCCTCGTGATCGGCGACAAGCACAGCAGCGCCGTTTTCGCTGGTCTGGAACCGGTATTGGATCAGGGAAAAGGTCAGCGCCTGATATTTGCAGGCGATCTGCAAGGCATCGCCCAGCGTGCCGGCGGTCATCATCGCGAGCCCTAGTGCGCCGTACTTGATCGAGCGGTATCGTTGGCCGATGTCGAACCACAGGTCGGTTTGTCCGGTAGTGAGCTGGACAAAGCCTTGCTGTATGATCAACTCTTCCTTAGCCAGCACCTCTTTCGGATCATCGTCAAGTTTCAATGACTTGATCTGATTGTGGCGGCAAAAGGAATCCCAGTTGGCATTGAGCGTATTCACGACAGCCGACTGGATGATGCGCGCGCTGAGATCCGGCAAAGCGGCGTAAAGAGCCTCGGGGTTCATGACATCCAGTCTCCCAACTGCGCCGATATTCTCACGGTCTTGAGCCAATGATACGGCGCGGTGGCAGACTGCGTCAATAACTTGGCGCGCCACGCCATGGCCGGGTTTGGCAGTTAGAGACACATTCTTCCCCACGATAAAGGGGAGAGACCGTGTCGAAACTCGCGCGAAGGGCCGCACTCGCGGTCGCGACCATTGCCATTTCCGCAACCGCATCATCGCAAGTCACCCCGCCGCCACGAGCGTTGCAGGACGCTGCGTGGCAGAAACTGCTGGCCAGCTCGTGGCAGGCCGGAGACTGGGTGACCTATGGCGGCACGTTCAAGGAGCAGCGCTTCAGCAGCCTGACGCAGGTGAATGCGCAGAACGTGACCAACCTCGGTCTCGCATGGTCCTATGAATTCGACACCAATCGCGCGCAGGAAGGCACGCCAATCGAATACGCCGGCGTGCTTTATGTGACGACAGCCTGGTCCAAGGTCTATGCCTTCGACGCTGTAACGGGCCGCCAGCTGTGGCACTTCGATCCCCAGGTGCCGGGCGAGTACGGCGCAAAGGGATGCTGCGACGTCGGCAATCGGGGGGCGGCGATCTTCGACGGAAAGCTGTACTTCGGCACATTCGATGGACGCTTGATCGCGCTCGACATCAAGACCGGAAAGCCGGTGTGGTCAGTCGTTACTGTGGATCAGTCCAAGACATACACCATCACCGGGGCGCCACGCATTGTTAAAGGGCGTGTCGTGATCGGCAATGGCGGTGCGGAACTGGGCGCGCGCGGCTATGTGACGGCGTATGACGCGCGCACGGGCAAGCAGGCATGGCGCTTCTACACTGTGCCCGGCAACCCGGCTGACGGGCCTGATGGCGCGGCATCCGACAGCATTCTGGCGCAAAAGGCGCAGTCCTCCTGGTTCGGCGAATACTGGACGCAGGGCGGTGGCGGAACGGTGTGGGATTCCATCGTCTATGACGAGGAACTCGATCAGCTCTACATCGGCGTAGGCAATGGCAGTCCGTGGAACTATCGCATCCGCAGCGAGGGCAAGGGCGACAACCTTTTCTTGTCTTCGATCGTGGCTCTGGATCCCGATACCGGCGCCTATCGCTGGCACTATCAGGCGACGCCCGGCGAGACCTGGGACTACACTAACACCCAGCAGATCACGCTCGCCGACCTGACCATCGATGGTCAGCCGCGCAAGGTGTTGATGCAGGCGCCAAAGAACGGCTTCTTCTTCGTGATCGACCGCACCAACGGCAAGTTGCTGTCTGCGAAGAACTTCGTCGATGTGAACTGGGCCACCGGGTACGACATGGCCACGGGCAGACCGATCGAGGTTCCTGCCTCGCGCTTCGAAAAGGCACCGGCCGTGGTGATGCCGGGCGCGCTGGGCGCACACAATTGGCAGCCGATGGCCTTCAGCCCCATGACCGGCCTTGTCTATATTCCGGCCAACAAGGCGCTGTTCGCCTATGAACAGCCGTCGAACTACACCTTCCGTCCCGGTCGGTGGAACCTGGGGCTGGAAACGCAGCGCACATCGCCGCCCGATGATGCTGCGCAGGTTGCCGCGACACGTGCCCTTCTGGGTGGTCGACTGATCGCGTGGGATCCGGTCCGCCAGAAGGAGGCCTGGGGCTTCGACTATCCCGAGCCGTGGAACAGCGGCGTGCTGGCGACTGCTGGCGGGCTGGTCTTCCAGGGCGATACCCGGGGTAATTTCCGCGCCTTTGCCGCCAGCGATGGCAAGATCCTGTGGAGCACCAACGTTGGCATGGCGATCATGGCCGCGCCGATGACATTCGAATCCGGTGGCCACCAGTATGTCGCCGTGCTGGCCGGTTATGGCGGCGCCTATGCCCTGACATCCTACTTCAACGACAATCCCGGCCCCCGGCCCAATGGCCGCATCTATGTCTTCCGCATCGGAGCCAAGACCAAACTGCCCGTGGTGGCTAAGATTGAAAAGGCCCCGGCCAATCCGTCCGCAGAGGCGTTTCCGCCAGCCATCGTGGCGCGCGGTGAAGCCCTGTTCCAGAGAGATTGCTGGGCCTGCCACGGGCCGGGCGCAATCTCGAGCGGCGTGGTGCCCGACCTGAGGCGGTCGGGCGTGCTGCCCAGCGCCGAGGCGTGGAACGCTGTGGTCATCGGCGGAGCGCTGAAGGACCGCGGCATGATCAGCTTTGCCCAGACCTTGTCGGGCGAAGATGCCGAGGCCCTGCGCGCCTATGTCTCCTCCAAGGCGCTGCTGCTTCAGCAGCAGGAAAAGGGAGGCGCGAAATGACCGCCCCCTTCATCCTGCCCGAAACGGCCGCCGTCCTTCAAGCGCTTGCCGCGATGGACGGCCCTCATTTGGGCGATCTCCCCGCACCCGCTGCGCGCGAAGTGTATCACCAGCTTGGCGATGCATTCGAAGAGGCGGCCGACCCGGCCGTTCGCACGGTCGATCTCGAGGGCGAAGGCGTGACGATGCGCGCCTATTTCCCCGGCGATGCGCAACTGGGGCCGGTCATCGTCTATTATCACGGCGGTGGCTGGGTGATTGGGGACCTTGATACGCACAACGCTCTCTGCGCCCGCCTTGCTTCCGTGACGGGGCTGCGGGTGGTGGCAGTGGACTACCGCCTAGCGCCCGAACATCCCTACCCGGCTGCGCACGATGATTGCCTTTCTGCCGCACGGTTCGTGGCGCAGGGCCCCTCGGTGCTTGAAGCCCCGGTTAAAGGGATCGCGCTTGCCGGAGACAGCGCCGGCGGCGCCCTTGCGCTGGCGGTCGGCGGAAAGCTCGAACCTGCTCAGTGCCTGGCCCAGTTCCTGATCTATCCGGTGGGCGATTGTACCGAGCCTGAGGAAGGCTCCTATGCCCAGTTCGCTGAAGGCTTCCTGCTTGATCGCAAGCTGATGCACCGCTTCATCGAAGACTACCTGCCGAATTTGGCAACCCGGCAAGACCGCGACGTCTCCCCATTGCTTCACGAATTGCCGGCCAGCTCGCCACCGACCGTGATCCTGACTGCGGGCCTGGACCCTTTGCGCGACCAGGGTCGCGCCTTGGCCTCGCGGTTGATCATGCAAGGGGCCGAATGTCACTATCTGGAGGCCGCCGGCCTCATCCATGGCATGGCGACAATGCGTCGCGCCTTGCCGAGCGGCGACGCCCAGATCGTACGCGGAGCGCTTGTGCTCGCCGACCTGCTCAGAAATCGCAAGCCAGACTTGCAGGGGGAATCCTGATGCGCAACTACCTTGATTTCTACATTGATGGCACATGGAAGGCGCCGGCGCAGCCGCGCTCGCTTGAGGTCATCAATCCGGCAACCGAGGAGGTGGCCGGAACCATAAGCATGGGATCCGCGCCAGACGTGGACCGTGCCGTGGCTGCCGCCCGCCGCGCCTTCGAAAGCTTCGGACGGACCAGCCGGGCCGAGCGGCTTGAGTTGCTGGACTGCGTGCTGGCAGAACTGGTGGCCCGCAAGGACGACCTGGCCGCGGCGATCACCGAAGAAATGGGTGCACCGGCCAGGCTTGCCGCGGCCGCCCATGTCCCCTTCGGCATCGGTCATTTCCAGATCGCTCGTCAGGTCCTGGCAGGGCTCCAGCCCGACCGCGCCATTGGATCAACCCTGATCACCGCCGAACCGATCGGCGTTGTCGGCATGATCACGCCATGGAACTGGCCGCTGAACCAGATCGCCTGCAAGGTGGCCCCCGCATTGGCGGTTGGCTGCACAATGGTGCTGAAGCCTTCCGAGGTGGCACCGTTCAGCGCGCAGATCTTCGCCGAAGCCATCCACGCCGCTGGCGTCCCCGCTGGCGTGTTCAACATGGTCAACGGCGATGGCCCCAGCGTGGGTGCGGCGATCTCGTCCCACCCCGGCGTCGACATGGTTTCCTTCACCGGATCGACGCGGGCCGGTGTGCAGGTAGCGTGCGATGCTGCCCCCACCGTGAAGCGGGTTCACCAGGAGCTTGGGGGCAAATCGGCCAACATCATCCTGCCCGATGCAGACCTGGCCGATGCCGTGGCGCGCGGCGTCGAAGCGATGATGATAAACAGCGGGCAAAGCTGCAACGCGCCTTCACGCATGCTCGTGCCGATCAGCCGGATGGATGAGGCGAAGTCCGTTGCCGCAGCGACCATTGCGAGGCAAGTTGTCGGCTCTCCGACCGAAGCCGTGGCGCTCGGTCCCGTCGTATCGCAGGTCCAGTGGGACCGGATCCAGGCCCTGATCACGCAAGGCATCGCCGAAGGAGCGACACTCGTCGCTGGCGGCACTGGCCGTCCCGAAGGGCTGGACCGCGGCTACTATGTCAGGCCGACCGTTTTCGCGGATGTCACCAACGAGATGACCATCGCGCGCGAGGAGATCTTCGGACCGGTGGTGGTGCTGATCGGTTACCGCAATGTCGAAGAAGCTGTCAAAATCGCCAACGACTCTGTCTATGGCCTTGCCGCCTATGTGCAATCCGCCGATCTCGAACAGGCACGCGCCATCGCCTCGTGTCTGCGGGCAGGACAGGTCTTGATCAACTATGCAGCGCTCGATCTGAACGCTCCGTTCGGCGGCTACAAGCAGTCCGGCAATGGCCGCGAATGGGGTGAGCACGCCTTCCACGAGTTCATGGAGGTCAAGGCGGTGCTCGGTTTCGCACCTGCCTGACCGCGCCAGCGGGCCACTGACTTGGCACCACGAGCCAAGAACTTGGCACGCGGCGTCATGGCTCGCCAAGCCCGTCTGACGCAATTTGCGAACCACAATGACCGTCCGGACAACCGCACCTCGCGGAATTGGTCCGGCAATAAGAATTGAGGGAGAGAGACACATGAACCTTTGCCACGAACTGAGGGGAATCCTGCTGTCCGGAGCTGCCGGGATCGGACTGTGCGCCGTGTCGGCGCAAGCCCAGGAAGCAGTGGAATCGAGCGACCAAGGCGCAGTGGCCGACATCGTCGTCGTCGCCCAGAAGCGCGCGCAGAATTTGCAGGACGTGCCGTTGGCCGTTTCGGCGCTGGCCGGTGACGAACTTCAGTCGCGGGGCGTGAGCGAGACGTCCGACCTGCAGGGCTTCGTGCCCAGCCTTCAGATAACCACGCCTTATGGTCGCACCCAGCCAAACTTCTCGCTGCGCGGCGTTTCCGTGGCCAACGAATTCTCCGCATCGACCGCATCGCCAGTCGGCGTCTATGTCGACGAAGTTTACCAGAGCTTTCGCGCCAGCCACGGCCAGCAGCTCTACGATCTCGAACGGGTCGAAGTTCTGCGCGGACCGCAAGGCACGCTCTATGGCCGCAATACCACCGGTGGCGCGATCAGCTTCTTCACCAAAAAGCCGAAGCTCGCAGGCAACGAAGGTTATGCCACGGTCGGCTACGGCAACTACGACACCTGGACCGCGGAAGGCGCGGTCGAGGCGACACTCGTGCCTGATGTTCTTGGCATTCGGATCGCCGGTACGTTCGCCAAGGGGGATGGCTGGCAGTTCAACCCTGCCCAGAACCGCCGCACTGGCACCACCGACACTTATGCCGGTCGCGCCAGCCTGCGCTGGAAGCCGACAGAGGCAATCGACGTAAACTTGAAAGGCTACTTCGCGCGCGACAATCCGCTGGCGCCAAACCCTTATGCGATCGGTCAGTTGGCTGGCGACCGGGATGTGCTTGGATACTCCCGCTTCGACCCTGCCCAGAATGGCGGCCGCCCACTTGGCAAGGATGAAGTGGCTGCCGATACGGGCGGCAATTATTACACTGCGTCGCGCGGCTTCTCGCTAAGCGTCGCAGCGGAACTTTCCGACAGTCTGACGCTTACGTCGATCACCGGCTACGACTGGGGCAAGTACAGCAACTCGCCGTTCGATTGCGATGGTTCGCCCAATGATGTCTGTGCCCTGCGCTACAACTCTTTGAGCAAGAACTTCAATCAGGACCTGCGCCTCACCTTCCAGGCCGACAAGCTCAATCTTGTTGCGGGCGTCTATTACGGCAAGGACACGATCAAGACCCGCAACGAGATCGACTTCTTCGGTGTGCTCGAGCCTCTGCTGCGTTCCGCGGGCGTTGGCGACAGCTTCTTCAACGCACCGGTATCGGCACCTCAGGCAGCAGCGATCATCCCGGCATTCGCGGTCAATCCGGCGCTTGATCCCACTACGGCTGCCGGTTGCGCGCCCGTCGCGACAGGCAACCCGAACGGCTTTCTCGATGCCCGCTCGCTGATTGCGCTTCTGACGGATATCCAGCTAAACAACTCGGGCGGCGGCGGCTTTGGCGGTGCCATCTCGGCAGCGTGCCGCGCGGCTGGTGCGCCTCCGTTCGGCCCGATCAACGGCGAACAGCGCTTCACCGTGAGCAGGCCCTCGTTCGCGATCTATGCCGACGCAAGCTACGACTTCACCGATGCCCTCACTGTCAGCGTCGGTCTTCGCTACACGCGGGACAAGATCAATTACCTCAACGGACGAACCGTTCTCTATGATCTAAGTGGGCGGAATATCGTCGCCAGCACGATACCCTATTCCTTCCCGTACAACGCGAGTGTGCCTGCACTCGAGCAACGCGAGTCTGCCAACCGCCTGACCGGCCGCGTCAACGTGTCCTATGATTTCAACGATGATATCATGGGCTACCTCAACTACAGCCGAGGCTATCGCGGAGGCAGCTTCAACGGTCTTGCTTATCAAGGAACGAACCAGGTCTACTTCATCAAGCCCGAGTCCATCGACGCTTACGAAGGTGGCCTGAAGGCCAGACTGTTCGACCGGCACGTTCAGCTGAATCTGGCCGGGTTCTATTACAACTACAAGGGCCATCAGGTTACCCAGGTCATCGGCGCAACGACCTTCACCCGCAGTGCCGATGGTCGTCTGTATGGCGGTGAAGCAGAGCTGACGTGGCAGATCACGCCGACACTCCGGCTCGATGCATCGGCCAGCCTGCTGCGCAGCGAGTATCGTGGCAATGTCGTCACCCCCGCCGATCCATCCAGCCCGACCCGCAACGTCAACGGCAATCCGTTCCCCAATGCCCCGCGCGAGACATTCTCTGCCGGCTTGGACTGGGATGCCTACAAGTCCGGCGATTGGCGCGTGAATCTGCGCGGCGATGCGGCATACACGGGGCGCTACTACTTCGACCCGTTCGGCGACTATGGCCTGAAGCCCTGTGACCGACCCGGCGCGCCGGGCGCGGTGCGGCCTGCCGGCGTCGCGATCACATGCGGCAATCCGGGCTACTGGCTCGTCAACAGCAGGATGACGGTGGAGAAGGGCAACTATTCGGCCAGCCTCTGGGTCAAGAACCTGACCAACAAATACTACTACAGCTATGGCCTGAACATCGACATCTTCGGTCTCGACTACCTCAACCGCGGCACGCCGCGCACCTATGGCGTGGAGCTTACCGCGCGCTTCTGATGAGCCACCTAACTCGGGGCGGGCAATGCCCGCCCCTCTTTTCATCGCCAGCAGGGGACTTACCACATGCGCCTGAAAGGGAAAGTTGCGCTTGTCACTGGTGGCAGCCGCGGGATCGGCAGCGCCGTCAGTAGTGCCTTCGCGCGGGAAGGCGCAAAGGTGGTGATTACCGACATACGAGTGGACGAGGGGAACGCCTTGGTCCGAAGGCTGCGCGCAGATGGCGGTGAAGCCCTGTTTCTACGACAGGACGTGACGCAGGAGCAGGGCTGGCCGGAGGTGTGCGACCACGTGGTTGAGCATTTTGGCGGTCTGCATATCCTGGTAAACAACGCCGGTATCGCGCTGCCTGGATCGATCGAAACGCAGACATTCGCAGACTGGCGAACGACAATGGCGATCAATCTTGACGCAGTGTTCCTCGGCACGCGCGCAGGCGTGCTTGCCATGCGCGACGGCGGCGGATCGATCATCAATCTGTCGTCCATCGAAGGCATCGTCGGCAATCCGCATGTGCCCGCCTACAATGCCTCGAAGGGCGGCGTGCGCCTGCTCACCAAGTCCGCCGCCATCCATTGCGCAAGGGCGGGCTACCGCATCAGGATCAACAGCGTTCATCCCGGCTACGTCGGGACTGCACTGGTGCAGGATGCTCTCGCGCACTTGCCCGAAGATTTTGCAGACAAGACGCTGGAGCGGATCCCGATGCAGCGTTTTGGTGACGTAGAAGAGATCGCTGCGACCGTCGTGTTCCTTGCGTCAGACGAATCCAGCTACATGACTGGCTCGGAACTTGTGGTCGATGGAGGGCTGATCGCATGACCTCGCATCCGATTGATGGCGCAATGCAGGACTGGAAGCTGCGGGTCACGCATCTGATCGATCACGCCGCGCGCGAGCATGGCGGGCGCGAGATCGTCAGCCGCTGGGCCGATGGCAGCGAGACGCGGACCAACTGGGCCGGCATCCGTCATGACGCCCTGCGCATGACGCAGGCCTTGCGCAAGCTGGGCGTGCAGCCGGGTGACCGCATCGCTACGCTGGCGATGAATCATCACCGCCATCTCGTTTCCTGGTACGGCGCGGTCGGCGTCGGCGGCATTCTCCACACGCTCAATCCCCGGCTGTTCGACGACCAGCTCGAATACATCGTCAATCACGCCGAAGACCGCGTGATGCTGTTTGACCGGCAGTGGGCGCCGATTGTCGAGCGGATGAAGCCGCGCTGGCCGACAGTCGAGCACTACATCTGCTTCGACAGCAGCGAGCCTGCGCTGCATTTCGAGGAATGGATCGGTCCCGAAGACGGCGTGGCCGAGTGGCACGACGGCGATGAGCGCGATCCCTGCATGCTCTGCTATACCAGCGGCACCACCGGCAATCCCAAGGGTGTGCTCTACGAGCATCGCTCGACCATGCTTCACGCAATGGCGGCGATCAGTCCGCCGGTTTTCGGGATGGATTGCCGGTCGGTCATGCTGCCGATCGTGCCGATGTTCCACGCGGCCAGTTGGGGCCTGCCGTGGGCGGGCGCGGCGGCGGGGGCGAAGTTCGTCTATTCGGCGGTCAACGATGGCGCGGTGCTTTGCGACCTGATGAACCGCGAGAAGGTGACCTGCTCGGCCGGCGTGCCGACAGTCTGGCTGGCGCTGCTGCAGCATGTCGATGCGCACAACGGCGGTGAAATTCCGCCAAGCCTGCAGACCATCGTCACCGGTGGTTCGGCCATGCCGCGCGCGATGATCGAGCGGTTCATGCGCGCCGGGCGGCGGGTCGCCCATGCCTGGGGCATGACCGAAACTTCGCCGATCGTCACCACAGGCGCCGAGACATGCAATTGGGATTTCCTGTCGTTCGACGAGCAGGTGACGGTCAAGGCGATGCAGGGACGGCCGCCATTCGGGGTGGAAATCCGCTGCGTCGACCTGGACGATCCCGAGAAGGTCTTGCCGCGCGATGGCAAGACCGCAGGCGCGCTGCAGGTGCGCGGACCGTGGATCGTCAAGCGCTACTTCAAGGCAGAGGCCGATGCGGTCGTCGCCGGGCAGTGGTTCGATACCGGCGATGTTGGCGTGATTCACGAGGACGGCACGCTGCAACTGACCGACCGGACCAAGGACGTGATCAAGTCGGGCGGTGAGTGGATCAGTTCGGTCGAACTGGAGAACGCGGCGATCGGCCATCCGGCGGTGGGCGAGGCGGCGGCGATTGGCGTCTATCACCCCAAGTGGGACGAGCGACCCTTGCTGGTGGTGGTGAAGAAGCCGGGGATGGAGTGCAATCAGGAGGAGATCCGCAGCTTCCTGAGCGGCGTCGTGGCGAAATGGTGGGTGCCCGATGCCGTGGTGTTCGTCGATGAGATCCCGCACACCGGCACCGGCAAGATCAGCAAGAAGGACCTGCGAGAGCAGTTCCGGGACTTCGCCTGGGACAAGGTGGCCTGAGAGGAGTGCGACGCATGAGCGGGCAATCAATTTTTATCACTGGAGCCGCCTCGGGGATTGGTAAAGCAACGGCATCACTGTTTGCAGAAGCCGGCTGGCGAGTCGGGTTGTGCGACATTGACGCTGGCCGCCTTGCGGACGTTGCCACAAGGTTGGGCAACACAGCGTCGGTTCATCTGGCGGACGTGTGCGATCCGGAGGCGCTGTCAGTCGCGCTGGAGGCATTCGCCAGGCACGGTGGCCTTGATGTCATGTTCAATTGCGCCGGTATTCTCGAAATGTGCGAGTTCGCCGATTGCTCGCTTGAGTCAATGCACCGAATTGTCGATGTCAACGTGAAAGGAGTAATCAACGGCATTCACTTGGCTCTGCCGCATCTCCGCAACCGGACAGACCCGCGTGTCATCAGCATGTCTTCGGTCGCCGCAATCCACGGCATTCCAGAAGAAGCCGTTTATTCCGCAAGCAAGACCGCCGTTCGCGCATTGACCGAGGCGCTCAATATCGAACTGGAGCCAGCCGGGATCTGGGTCTGCGACCTGATGGTCGCCTATGTTGCCACTCCCATGGTCCTTGCAGCACAGGAAAGGGCGAAGTCGGTCGACATCCTTGGAGTGAACGTCGCCCCGGAACAGGTTGCGCAGACCGTCTGGAAAGCGGTGCATGGCCGCCAAGTCCACTGGTTCGTCACGCCCGAGGACGAAGCCGTGGCTGCCCAGGTCGATGTCACGCCATGGGAACAGCGGCGAGAGATGATCAAACAAATTACCGGCTTTGCGTGATGACACCAAGCAGCAGGGTATGCGCAGATTGCTGCCGGAGGCTTCGGAGTTAGCCGTATTCCGTTAGCTCATACTTGCCACCAGCTTGTAAAGGAGCACAGATTTCCCAATGATCTGAGTGCCCATCTTTAGACTCTGAGGGGCACCACCACTTCCTCGCATCACCTAAGCGGCACCACTTCTAACCTGCCACCTTCGACCCGAAAGGGGCAGAAAACCGCGACTTCTCCGGCGCTTCCCGCGCTTCCTGTAAGCGGCACCAGCACCCCAAAAAACAACAATTTAGGACGGTTTCAGACCGACCGTCACACACGAACGTCACACAGCGCCATGGAGGAAGAGGGTTCAAGCCCCCGGATTTCCACTGTTTACGACCATCCAGACTGTCGCACAGCAGTGTGTCACAGGCGGGCATTTGGCGTTTGGCTTCGTGGCTCGATCTACCATTTCCGAGTGCGCGTTCCGCATGACTTGAGATCAGCGTTCGGACGGACGCATTTGTCTCGGTCGCTCAGAACGGATTCGCTCACCGTCGCCAATCGTCTTGCTGCCCGGTGCGCATTGGAAGCGGCGGCGTCCTTCGACCGCGCACGCCAAACCTCAACCCCCGCGCTGCTCGGCGAGGTCGCGCCGACAGCACGAACTCAGGTGACGTTCGGTGAGCTTTGCAATCGGTATCTCGACGATCCTACCGCCGACCGCACGAACAAGAGTACGCATGCCTAACCCACACAGACGCCCCTACAGTTCCAGCTTGGTAGCCTTCGACTGACTGGACATCGATGTGGAAGTCCGTCGTGCCGCCGCGCGACTTCCGTTCACGCCTGATGGTGCCGCAGATCACCCTTTCACCAAGCAGTACGTGTCCTCCGCGCGACTTCGCGATGATTGCTTCCCTCCACGTCACTGATTGTCCAACAATAAACATAAATGCTCCTAATGATTAGCCGATCCATAATAACGCGACCCTGCGCCCTCGGCATTATTTTTAGTTCACAGTAGACTTGATTAAATATATTGAACAATACGATCAATATAAGATAGTGTAGATCGTGACTGAAGATGATAACTTCAGGCCATAACGCTCAGGGAGGACAGGTAGGTGGCGCTCCCCCACACCGCGCATAGTGCGCGACGGCCAGAGCGAGGCGGGTGAGGATCGGTGCCGAGAAACAGGGCCGCTCATCTCGGGGTCGGACATCCGGCGTGTCGTCGTTCAGAGCGAACGCGACCGGAGTAACGGCTGCCCCGGTGGGAGATTCTTCGGCCATGAAGCACAAGACCCACGAGCAAAGGCATTTTGTAATCTGAGGGGCGCAGCCTGTGCGAATTGGCTGGCCGCCCCACCTCGATGGCAACTCCCATGGTTAGGGTCATCGAGGCACCGTTCCGTGCTTACGATCACGGCGAAGTTATGTGGATTTAACTCAGACTCGACACCCGTCACTCGTCTTTGCCACCGCGCCGTTGGAGGCAGGGGAGAAAAAGGAGGGCGTATGCAGTGGTCGAGGAACCGGCTGTGAGAGCGCCACCATGGGCGTTGGTCACTTCAGGAATATGACCTCAACGAAACTTTCTTCCCCCGTCACTTCGTCGTTCTTCGAGCGTGGTGGCGGGGGGAGAAAGGGCGTTGTTGCTTAGGAATATGGAGTAAGAAGAAATTACAAGTTCACTTTTGAAAAGGACGCAAGCGACATTCAGGAGCGGGCTTGTCCGCGACTGGATGAGCTTGAGAGGCTGCGCGAAGCGCATGCCTTCAATGCTCGTCATGAGTGACAGCCAATCAATCGAAGTCGAAATCCAGCATGCGATGCCGCATCAGCCTGCGCAGCGAATCCCATTCCGATGGCTTTCGCCTGCTGGCCGACAGAACCACAACATTATGTCGTTCCAAGTGCTCGTAAAGCGCCTCACGCAGCGCAGACGAGGGTGGCGAATTGCGAGGGCCATAGACACCTTCGCATCGCCAGCGGCCTTCCGAGAACCGAAGGTGGACCATCGCGCTTTCGCCTCCGTGTTCCATGACCGCCATGGCGTCTTCACCAGCCATCACGGGCAAAAGATAGCGCGCGCCGCAATTCCGGAATCGCTTGGCCAAGCTGACCAATTCTTCACCTGAACGCACTGGAGTGAAGCTACTGGATGCTGGGATCGGATTTGGCGGGCAATCCAGCTTGATCAGCCATCGATGCCACAAGTTCATGAGTTCGCTTTCTGACCGCACCTTGCAAATGGCCCCTGCGAGATCATTCGCATTCACGCCCCGACTGACCAATTGCTCGAACGCACCGGTCACGTCGGTGGCAGCAGAAACATCGGTAATCGCCTCGACGACGTTGGCGCGACAAATTGCTTCCGGCAGCATGCGGGCGATCAGCAGCTTCGACCGAGTGATCGAGGAGAGGCGATATATGCAGGCCGTCAGGGATTCATGATGCGGTCGAGAGAGAAGCTGGTGAAGCAGCGTATAGCAACGCCGATCCTGCGCTGACGGACCGATGCGGCGCAAGGCGCGACGCAGGCCCTCTGGCACGTCGCCGTCGAAAGCCGCGCTGAGGATCGTCTGGTGGTCAGAACGAAGTAGAAAGTCGCCGACATCGGCCATTCGTTCGACTGCGGGCGGCTTCGTCGCGAGATATGTTGCGATGACTTGCAGGCGCTCGGCGCTGCCGACGAGAACGTTGCTCATCACGCCGCCGCGACAATTTTGGTCGAGCGATACCAGAGCAGCCATGAACCACTCGGGATGTGAACTGAATGTAGGCAAATGGTGCTCCTTACGAATGACGTAAGGGCACCGGCACGGGATGATTGGTCGGGGTCACCCGCGAATTATACCACGGATGCGCCAGTAAATCTACGTCAGGGGACAGCCCGGTTATTCGCTCCCCGCTCGCGCAGAGTTTCCCATAGGCCAGCAGGACCGAGCAAGATGTCCTTCAGCCCATCTCGGACCGAAGCGGAATCCAGCGCCCGTTTGCTCATTGCGGAATGCGCGGCGAAGGCATCGATGATGGCGTCTGTGATTTGGGTGGATTACCAGCGCCGCCGTTATTGCCTTTGTTGAACGGCAGGAAAAACGTCTCCGGCCCCGCCAGCTTCGTAGTCATGTGCACTTCGCTGTTGCTGACCGCGAAGTGGACGAGCGCCCCATTGGGGAACGACAGCAACGGCTCGGGCGGTCCGCCTTTCGAGCGCGGTAGTCGGTCGAACCGATATTGGTCGATGGCGTCGGTGATGCTCTGCGTAAAGTCGGTCTTTAATTCCACCGTCGCCACGGGAAGTCGTAGACGAGAGTCGATCACTCCCGACGAGAAGGCTTTGAAGTAGCCGATGTACTCATTTGATCGACAGAGATAGTCGATGAAGCGTGGGTAAGGCTTCCGCGTCGGGGGCGAGGTGGCGTTCCTCGCCAGTATACCATTGCCGGTAGGATCGTGTACGGGCGTCAACCAGTTTCAGGCCGGCGCCTTTCGCAAATCCGCTTACGACCAACTATGACGTGCCGGGCACGGCAAGCAAATCTTCCGGCTTCTGCAGGCCGCAGAGATAGGTAAGCTCTGCATCGGGACTGCATTCGGCGGGCTGACCACGTCCCGGCGCAGAGGCGAGCAGTGCCACAAGTCCCGCGCAGATAAGCCTGTAGAATGGACGCATCAGTCTCGCGGCCGTGAGGATGCCGGTCGGGTTGGCGCTTTGCCATCCCGCAGCAGGGCAAAGTCGCTAAGATG
This sequence comes from Novosphingobium sp. CCH12-A3, assembly GCF_001556015.1. NCBI lineage: Bacteria > Pseudomonadati > Pseudomonadota > Alphaproteobacteria > Sphingomonadales > Sphingomonadaceae > Novosphingobium > Novosphingobium sp. CCH12-A3. The sequence goes on from NZ_LSIA01000303.1 coordinate 19,589, forward strand.
CGGCCAGGTTACCACCGACGATTTTTCCCCAAGCCAGACGAGTTGCGGCTTTTCCGGCCTGAACGCGGGCCATGAGCCGACCGTGGTGCTGGCAGGAACGCCGGTGCGGGCGAACGAGAGCAGCGCCCCTGCCATCTCGTTCTCGAGCGACTCATCGGCTGGTTCCCAGATGCGGGTCTGGCGGAACAGGTTGAGCGAATCTCGCGTGCGCAGCCAGTAGGGCACGTCGCCGGTGTGGTAGGCCCCGACCGTGGCCGGATCGTGATCGCTGAACCTGATACCCGGCCCATAGGGCTGGCGTCGGGTGAACAGATAGGCATAGGTGGGTGCTCTTCCATACTTGCGCTGCGCCAGTGCCCAGTCACCCATCTGCAGGCCCACCGAGCCATCGCGCGCGATGTCGGTAGCGGCGCGCGGGCCGCTTGAAGCATATGCCTTCAGGATCGCGTCGGCGCTCGCGGGATAGCGTTCGCGGACGGCGGCAGCGAGGCCGAGGCTGTTGTCCGCAGGTGCGAAGGGGCGAAAGCTCTCGTCGCGGGTGTAGCCGATCAGTATCGGAACGTCGGACTGTTGGCGTGCAGCGAAAACCTCTTCGTTGGAGCCGGTGACGACCTTGCCGTCGCGGACGATAGGACTTCTGGGCGTTGTTGCTGAAATGATGCGGTCACCGGGGAGGCCGCGCATTTCGGTTAGCGAGGCTGCACCAAGTTCTTTTTGCAGGGCAATGCCCTGCTCTTCCGCCGTGGCCAGCGAGATGGGGCCGAGCATGCCACCGAACGCGCTGCCGCTCATGGCAACGGCCTTTGCAAACAGGCCCTTGGCGAGCGGAGATGCCTGCAGCAGCGAGACTGACATTGCCCCTGCCGATTGGCCGACAATGGTGACATTGGCAGGATCTCCACCGAACTTGGCGATATTGCGCTGAACCCATTGCAGCGCGGCGATCTGGTCCATCAAGCCATAGTTGCCCGAAGCGCCCGCTTCGGCGGTAAGGTCTGGGTGGGCAAGAAAGCCCAGCGCACCGACGCGATAGGCGAGGTTGACCCGGACCACTCCATCGCGCGCCAGTGGTGCGCCCGAATAGTTTGCCATCGAGGCCGAGCCGATGTTGAAACCGCCGCCGTAGATCCACACCACGACGGGGACCTTGGCGGCATTCTTCGGGGCCCAGATGTTGAGGTAGAGGCAGTCCTCGCTGGTCGCCTCGTTGCCGAAGTAATGGTTCTGGAGCGAACCGCGCAGGGGCTGGAGGCATTCTGGGGCGAAGCGGTCGGCGTGGCGGAGGCCCGACCAGGGCTCCACCGGCTGTGGTGCCTTCCAGCGCAGTTCACGCAGGGGCGGCGCGGCAAAGGGCACGCCGAGCCAGGCTTCGATTCCGGAGGGGAGGGTGACGCCTTCGATCTGACCGCCGTCGACTTCGATCGGCTCGGCCAGAGCCGACTGTGCGGCGGCGAGAGACAGCGCCGCGATCAGCTTGCGGATCACTTGCGCGGCACTCCCAGCTTGTCGTGGAAGAAATCGAAGGTCGCGTTCATCGCCTTGAGCGAGGTGCGGCGGGTATCGTCCAGCGTTGCGCCCATGAAGCTGTGGTCGATGCCGGGGTAGTAGGTGGCGCTCACAGGAACGCCTGCGGCCTTCAGCGCGGCTTCGAGCTGTTGCGACTGGCCAACGGGCACGACCTTGTCGTCTACGCCGTGGAGCAGCAGCACCGGTGCGTCCTTGACATCGACATAGCTGATCGGGCTGGCGGTGCGGATGGCTTCGGGCGTGCAGGTGCTGTCCTTGCAGCCGAGCAGGCGCTGCTCGGCAGAATCCTTCTGCGTTATGCGCGGCATCGTGGCGAAATCGTGGATGCCATACCAAGCGGCGGTGGCTTGCACGCAGGCATCATTGGCCGAGGCGGGATCGAGCGTGGCGTCGATCTTGCCGTTGGTGCAGGCAAGGCCCGTAAGTGCAGCGAGGTGGCCCCCCGCCGAACCGCCGAACACGCCGACGCGCGATGGATCGATGTGATATTGCGCTGCATTCTGGCGCAGGAAGCGCAGGGCGGCAAAGATGTCCTTGGCCTGCGCCGGGAAGGTGGCCTCGCCCGACAGGCGATATTCGACGCTGGCGACGGTGAAGCCCTCGGCGGCAAAGGCGGCGAGCATCTTCGGGAAATTGTCGAAGGCGCCTGACTGGCGGGTGTGGCCTCCCATCCAGCCACCGCCGTGAATATAGAGCACAAGCGGATGCGGGCCCTTGCCGGCGGGCACATAGATGTCGACGATCTGCGGGCGGTAGCCGGGGTTGACCTGATAGGTCACGTCGCGCCACGCCTTGACCCCGCCGGGAAAGGCGACCGCCACCTGCGGGAACTTGTCGGCCATCGACGGTTCGGGATTGACCGGGACGGAGCGCTCGGCGGGTGTCTTGGCGCTGGTGGGCGCGGCGACCAGGGCAGCGCAGGCGAACGCCGCCAGTGGGGTGAAACGGGCCATCTTGTCCTCTCCTTTGTCTGTTATCGTTGCGCGTTCAGCTGACGCGGTAGAAGCGGATGCGCACCGCGCGCTTGCCACCGGGCAGGCTCACCGGATCGAGCGTGCCGATGAAGCAGCCTTGCGAGAGCCAGTCGTACTTGCCCTGCGGCGCTTCGAAGACGGGGTGGGTACGGACGACTGCCTTGGGGTCCTTGGCGCGGCAACTGACGCCGGTGTTGACGACGTTGATCACGGCGCCGTCATCGGTGCGCAGCATGTAATCAGCCTTGATCTGCAGGCAGCCATCGGCGCGCCGCAATTGCCAGTCCCAGCCACCGCCCATTATCGTGCCGCGAATGCCGGAGCCTTCGAAGGTGCCGCCTGTAATGGGCACGATGTTGCGGGTGCCAAGCGAGGTCTGGCCGACAGTCACATCGGCATCGAGCGTGACCGTTTCCTCGAAGGCGAATTCGAGCGCGGGTTCAGCGGCGTGCGCGCTCGTGGCAGTTGCCAGCGCGGCGGTGGCTATCGTGGCGATCAGGCGCATGAGCTTCCTCAATCGAGATATTCGGGTTTGTGTCTGGCCTGCGCGGCAAGGCGGATCGGGGCATTGGCTGCACCGTATCCGGCGTATCCGCGTCGCTCGACCACTTCGAAGAAGACGCGTCGGGCGAAGGCGCGACTGTAAAACTGGAAGTATTCCGCCTCGCCGTCGCAGTCGTAGAGGATGCCGAGCCGAGCCATCCGCTCGATCAGTCCGGGATCCAGTCCCCAGCGCGCTTCGAGATCGTCGTAGTAGTTGCGCGGAATTTCGAGGACCGGCAGGCCATCGGCGCGGGCAGCTTCGGCCACGGCGAAGACGTCGGACGTGGCAAAGGCGATATGCTGCACCCCCGCACCGAAATAGTTCTGCACGAAGCGCGAAGTCAGCGACTGGCTGGCGAGCGAGCCGTTGAGCGTGAAACGTACCGAACGATCGGCGTTTTCGACCGCCTGACTCTGCACGAGGCCCATCGGGTCGGCGATCTCGAGCTGGGGCGTCTTCTCAACGTCCAGCAGGGCGACGTAGAACAGCAGCCAGCTGAGGAATTCCTCGTACTGCATGGTCTGCGCAATGTGGTCGACGCCGTTCAGCAGTGGCGCGGCTTCGGGTTCGAGAGCGTGAGGGAACTCATGAGCCCACATCGCCTCGCGGCTGGCTGCATCGACGAGGTAGATCAGGCTGCCTCCGACGCCGCGCACGCTCGGGATCGGCCATTCGTCGGGGCCGACTGCCTGCTCGAACCGCGGGACGCGCAGAAAGTCGGCGCGAGAAAGCGCTGCGGGAACGTCCGGCACGGTAAGTCCGAGCGCGCAGACGGCGGCGCCGTGGACCATGTCAAAGCTGTGGGCGAGGCCTTCGGGCTCGCAATTCACGACGATGCTCGCCGCGCCTTGCGTCCAGCGGGTAACGTCCTTGCTGCGATGGCGCGCGGTGGGTCGGAAGCCGAGCGGGCGGAGCATCGCGCCAAGTGCCTCGGCTTCTTCGTGGCTGGCGGCAAATTCGATGAACTCGACGCCCGTGGTGGTGGCCCGCGGCGGCAACGTGGGGGCCGCGGCAGAGGGCTTCGCAATTCCGCCCTCCAGAAGGCGCAGTGAGCGATAGCCATCGAGCGCCACGCCGCTGGCCGAACCTGCGCGGAAGCGGTCGTTGAAGATCTCGAGGCTCCAATACCCGTCGTAGCCGATCTTGCGGATCGCCTGCGCCCAATCATCGAGTGGAAAGTCGCCTTGGCCCGGCATCGAGCGGAAGTGGCGGCTCCACTGCAGAAGGTCCATGTCGAGCACCGGGGCGTCGGCTACTTGCACAATGAACAGCTTGTCGGCGCGGATATCGCCGATGCTGGAGGAGGGGATGCGGCGCGAGAGCGAGTGGAAGCTGTCGAGCACGAGACCGATGGCCGGGTGATCCACGTCGCGCACGATGCTCCAGGCATCGCGGTGATCGTTGACGTGGTGGCCCCAGGCAAGCGCTTCGTAGCCGATGCGCAGGCCGCGTGCGGCGGCGCGTTCCCCGGCTTCGTGAAGATCGACGATGGTGTGGGCGCGATCGGCTGAAGCGATGGTTGAGCAGCTTGAGCAGAGCAGGAGCAGATCGGTGCCAAGTTCCTGCATGACGTCGAACTTGCGCTCGAGCCGGTCGAACGCGCGGGTGCGCTGCGGTTCGGGCAATCCGTCGAGATCGCGGAACGGCTGGAACATCGTGCAGGCAAGGCCGAGATCAGCCATCATGCTTGAGATGTCGCGTGCCGAGAGGTGCGTCGAAAGAAGGTCGTTCTCGAAGATCTCGGCCCCGTCGTATCCAGCAGCAGCGATGGCCTGCAGCTTGGCATCGAGCGTACCACTGATCGAAACGGTGGCGATGGACGTCTTGATGGGCACTGCAGGCTCTCCGTCGCCTCGGCTCTTGCGAGGTTGACATCTCTAAATGTTAGGGACTAGTTCGTTACATAAATGGAGTGCGGGCGCAAGGGGAGGAATGTGAAGGGAATTTCTGATGCGGTGGCCGGAACGGCGCTTATGGGCGGGGAAAACCTGCGCGCGCGCTGTGTCACGGGCAGACCGCAGCCGAAAATCCCGCTAGCATCGCTGCCAACGGGGCAGGCGCTCGATGGCGAGCGAGAGGACCTCGTGCCAGTCGCGGAGACCACCATCTTGCCCGAGAGCGAAATAGCGAAGAAGCCGGAACGCCGGAGTCGCGCGGAAAGCCGCGAGCAGGCGATCAACCAGATCATCGACATCGCCACCAACGAATTTGTCGAGAAGGGCCTGGCCGGGGCGAGGATCGACGAGATCGCGGGCAAAGCGACCAAGCGGAAGATCTACTTGTATGATCCGGGCCTTGTCAAGTTCGCATTGAACGGTTCCTTCTGTTGACGGG
>NZ_LSIA01000304.1:0-22215 GCF_001556015.1 Novosphingobium sp. CCH12-A3
GTGGGGTTTGACGGAACAACGGCATAGCCGATCCGGCCTGCATAGGATCTATTACGCCGCCGATGGTGAGTTCGCCTTTGGCTCCGAGGCGCCGTGGGATCCGGCCATGACGACCCGTGTCCTGACGATCATGCTCGCGTCGGAATACTGACCGCGTCGCCCGCGCCTGCGCTCGCGCGCAAACCAATACCTCATCACGCCGCTCGTCCGCTGTCTCATCCCGGACGTCGGACGAGCGTGTTTCAGACAGGATCGTCATCCATGTCCCGTATCATCGAACTTTCAGGAACGCCCTGAAACGAACCTTGTGCCCAGATCGGGCGGGATCCCGACGCTCCTGCCCGCAATCGCGAGGAAGCCCTTGCCTACCGTGCGGCGCTGATCGCGGTGTTCGGCCTTCCGCCCGAACGCTACGCGCTCGCCATAGCCGGTCACGACCATGATTTCGGGCGCTACACCATGGTGCGCCTTGTCTGCCCGGCAGACAGCGCGCTCCACGACCAAGCCTATGAAGTGTCGGTCGAACAGGGCCTGGCGCACTGGCACGAGGCCGCGATGCCCGCTCCCTATACCTACGGCCCGAACCGGGCATGCGCAGCGATCTGCGCAAGGGCACCGTCACGCGAGGCGATCGAGCGCGCGCTGGTTGCCAGTCGGCCTGCGGCAACGGCACTTTCGCGCTCGATCTGTTCCGCAAGATCCACGCGAACTTGCGTGCTGTCTATCCCGAGCAGGCGGTGCGCGCCGACCAGCGTATCGCAGCGATCCATGCCCAGTCGGACGCCACGCGGCACTGACGCTTCGCAAGCTCCCGTGGCCGAGGGGAGCGGAATGGAGAGGCGTGCCCCAGGGCATGGCCCCGGAGCTCGAAACCACCCCCCCGCGCCACAATCCAGCGATCGGGCGTCATGTCCGAGGAGCCAGGCTGCATGAACATCGGCACCATCCAATGCAACGATCAGGGTCGGCTGTCCGGCTCGCTCGCGACCGTCATGGTCGCGATTCGCTTCGCGCTGCGCGAAGTGGAATCGGCCAACGAGAAAGCTCCCCGCTTCGAAATCCTCGCCCGCAACACCGGCGGCACTTTCGTGCAGGTGGGCGCTCTGTGGGAGCGCGCCTCGAATGAGACCGGCGAATGCTTCCTGCAGGGACGCATCGACGATCCCTCGATGCCCCGGCCGCTGGCGATCTCGGCCTTCAAGCAGGCCGATGGCAGCTACAACGTGGTCTGGTCGCGCCCACGTGCGCGTCGGCGGGCGGTCCAGTTTGCCGCCGCCGCAGCGGCCTGACGCCGCCATCATCACTCTTCCCCGCCCACTCCGGAGGGCTTGCCCATTCGGTGGCGACCTCGCTTTGCAGGAGCAATGCACATGCTGACGGATTCCGAACGTTTCGCGTTTCGCGCGCAGCGCATCCACGGCTTTGCCACGACCGGGAATGCCTACGATGCCTGCCAGGTCGATGAAGACGTGGCCAAGGGGCATACGCTGCTCGTTCTGGACGAAGCGGTGATCGGCCTCGCCTGGGCCTGGCCTGTCGCGGTCACCGCCGAAGCGGGGCATCTCCACCGGATCGCCGACGCCGGTGCCAGTTCGCTTCACGATCTTGTCACCCCGCTGGGGTTCGACGAGAGCGATGTGCGGGCAGCCCTCGCGCTCGCTCGCGCGTTGGGCTTTGCCATCGATCCGGTCTTCGACCGCGTCGCCCCCGCCCGATCCTGATACCCCCCTGCCACAAGGAGGCGCCCGATGGGCTGGCTCTCGATGACCCGCGCCGGGATGGCGCCCTTTGCAACCCCGAAAGCCTATCTCGATGCGCAGTGCACCTATCCACCCGACCCCGCGAATGGCCGAGAGATGGGGCTGCGGGTTCTAAAATCGACCGTGCGCTCGCGCGCCTGGTACGGCGCCTGCCAAAGCTATGGCCCCGATGGGCCAGGACAGACATTCGCGGTGATCTGTCTCGTGCGCTGGACGCCGCGCGCTAGGGACGGATTCGTGTTCGCATACAAGGACATGACGGAAACCGCAGGCCCTTGTTATTACGATTGCCCTGCCGCAATCCTCGACCTGCTCGATCCGCCCCTCAACGACTATGCCGCCAGGTGGCGGGAGGCCTGCCGCGAACGGCTCGCGCTGACATCGCGGCCCCGGCCTTTGCCGGGGCAGGTCCTGGTCCTGCCCGAGCCGCTCACCTTTACCGATGGCACAGCCGAGTGTCGCTTTCGCGTGTCACGATGGGGCAGCAAGACCGTGCTGCAGCGAATCGGTGATGGGGCCTTCGTGCGGATCTCGCATCTGATGACCAGAGCCTGGACCATCGAGACCGGGGAGCCGGTGGTGCTCGCCGCCTGACGGGGGACATCATTCCACGCCTTCGTGGCTCACCGGCTGACGCCGGACTTTGGCGTTGCGCATACCGGTTGCGTCATCGCGTGTCCGCTGGCCGAGCGTGAACGGCCTCTGCGGCGCTGCTGGAGAGGGAAGGGGGAAGGGAGAAGGTGTGGCGGGCATGAGGCCAGCTGCGAACCCCATCCGGCCCCCGAGCAGCAAGACGGGGCGGAGCCAGAGGAGAATACGGCCATGAACATCGGTCAGCTCAAGAAGAACACGGCAGGCAACTTCATCGGCAAGATCCAGACCGCGACGATCGACCTCGTCATCGGCCTGCGCCCGGTGACCTCGTCACACCCGGGCGCCCCGCGTTTCGACGTGATGGTGCGCACGCGCAACGGCGGCTTCATCCCGGCAGGCGGACTGTGGGAAAAGATCGCGGCCAACGGCTCGGGCGCGTTCCTGCAGGGTCAGATCGACGATCCGAGCTTCGAGGCGCCGCTGTCGATCGCCTTGTTCACGCAGGACGACGGTGCCCTGAACGTGGTCTGGTCGCGACCGCGTCGTCGCGCCGCCAACCCCTTCGATGAGGGCAACGCCACCGAGACCGCCACGGACACCGATACCGGGTTCAGCCCGCGCAACGAGACCTTCGCCGCCCCCAGCGAAGATCCCTTTGCCTCCGCGACGGGCGATTTTGTCGGGGCTGCCGCCTGAACTCCTGAAACCCCGACACCTTGTGCGGTCCGACCTTCCCCCGGGTCGGGCCGCATTTTTTTATCGAAAGGGCGCAAGGCTCGCGGCATCGTTCGAGGGATCTGCGGCTCGGACTGATGCTGAAGCAGGGGGCCTGCTGGCCGAGATCGCGCCCTGGGGGATTCCACCGGCTGCTGGAGCGATGACACATCTCGTGCGTCGATGCCTGTGTCCGTGACGGCGGACCAGTGCTTGGCGAGGGGCACGGGACAGCCGGGGACAGGCTGCCCCTTCCTCGTGAGGTGCGATCGGCCGAGGGCGGATACGGCCTTGGGCTGGGGATCGTCGAAGGTCGTTTGCCGTGGGCCTGCCGGACTGGCCCGTTGCGGGGTCAGCAGACCGCAACCGCAGCTATCAGGTCCCTTGCGGTGCTGATGTCGAGGACATGCAAATCCACCGGGTGATCGCGGCCTGGAATGACCGGAAAGTCCATGGCTTGTGGCCCCTTTCGGAGAGTTTCGGCAAGCCTTCCCGCCAGACGGGATGAACACTGCGACCGTGCGGCGACTTTGCAACTGGCGAGGGACCCAACCGTGTTGCCGGCCGGACGGCCGCCTGCCCGCACCACTTGGGTCCCCTGCCGGTTCCCCTCGCCCGGGCGGCATGCCGCCCGCTCGGTGCAAAGCCCCCTCATGCCCGGTCTTCGCTGCCTTTCATCCCGGCGGGAAGGCCCGCCGAAGACGATGAAAGGGTTTGAGACATGAACAAGGTTTTCCTCTCCGGTCGCATCACCGCCGAGGTTTCGCGTTTCGGCACCGACAGCAAGGGCGGCGTGATGTTCACGCTGGTGACGAGCAAGCCGATCATCCGCGAGGGCCAGGTCCAGAAGGACGAGAACGGCTACACCGAAACCTACGACCAGTTCCACACCGTCAAGGCCTTCGGCGGCCTCGGCAAGGCGATCGCCAACAACAAGAAGAAGGGCGACAAGTTGCTGGTCACCGGCGAGATCCGCTACACCCGCAACGAGCACAACGGCCGCGCCTACTACAACACCGAGATCGTCGCCGACGAGATCGAGTTCCTCTGAACCCAGCGCCGGGCGGCCCCCACAGGGCCGCCCGCCCTCATTTCGGGAGACAAGCCATGTTCGCTTTCACCGACTTTTTCGAGATCGCCACGGTCAGCCATTCGATCGCCGCTACCAACCCCGCCATCGTCACGCGGCTGCGCAAGCAGGCAGCAAGGTTCACACCCAACGAGATCGCCGCGTGTCTGGTAGGCGCCATTGCCAATGCGACCGACGCTGCGCACGCCCGGGCCTGGGAAGAAGCCCAGCATGGGGAGGCCAGCCCTGACACCATCGTCGACGATGAATACTACCACGACCTCGCCGCCGCCTGGGCGCTGGTAGCAACCGAACACCAGCTCTCGAGCCTCGATGGCTGGCTGGGTGGGGATAGCCAGCTCCACTGATATCCCATTCCCTGCTCTCACGGGGCCGGCGCGCAAGCGCTGGCCCCTTTTTCATGTCTCTGGATCCAAAGGTCTCGCCGCAGACCGGAACCGCCGTGGTGACGCGAGGGGAGGGAGACTTCAGAGAAGAAAGGAAAGTACCATTGGGCTGTGTGTCCTCCCAGTATGGCAACCCGGCCTGGCGCCCCGTCAAGGATGCATGGTTCCCCCAATTTTGCGGGGGCCAGCCCCACAAAATCGGCACCCCCATGCCCCGCTTCGCGGCGTCAACCGGGGTCCGGCGCGCGTTCCGCGCACCGGCTTCCCGGTCAACGTCCCTGACCGGGCTGGGCACGGCTTGCCGGATGGACGGGGTCATCGAGCCGATGACGAAACGGTCTCATCAGGAGCTAGACGTCATGCAGACCTTCACGACCTTCGCCGATCTTGCGAGCTTCATCGCCGAGGAAACCGCCGCCAGCGAGCGGACCTCGACTTATGCCTACGCCTTCATCGAGCACGACGAGCGCGCCAAGCTCTCGATCGTCGACGAGCCACAAGTGCAGTTCATGCCCGATCCCGACCAGGCGCGTGCCGCGGTCGAGATGGTCATGACCACGCTGTTCGACGTGTTGCGCGATACGCGGCTCGAACCTTTCGCGGGCGATCTGGCCTGGGGCTTTGCCAACAGCTTCCATGCTGTCGCCAAGCGCATCGAGGGCCGCGAGGATGATGCCGCCAAGGAGCTGAACCAGCTGGTGCGGATCTCCGACCCTTCGGAAATCCACGCGACGCAAGTCGAGGATACCCGCCTCCTTTGCGAAACCCTCGAAAGCTGCCGGGAGGCAATGGAGTGCATGCGCGATCATGCCGCCGAGGTCTTCCGTGCAGAAACCGGACGGCCGTTCTCGACCGTGCGCGGCTCGCGCGTCAGTTCGGCCACGACCGCCAGCCAGATTGATGCACGCGATTTTCTGGCAGCGCGTGCGGCCAAGCGCCGTGAGGCGCATGCGCCGAGCGGACCTGTGGTGATCTTCTCGGGAGGCGATGCCTGGCACGATCACGAACTGCTCTACAAGGCGCTCGACGATACGCGGACCCGGATCCCGAGCATGATCCTGGCGACCACGGCGCAGCACAAGGGTTGCGACCAGATCGCGCACGCCTGGGCCGCTTCGCGCGGAGTGCCGACGGTGCGCTTTACGCTCAACCGGTCGCTCGGCAAGCGGGCGGGCTTTGCGCGCAACGAACAGATGATGGCCCTCAAGCCGGTGCACGCGATCGTTTGCGAAGGCTCAGGGCTTCAGGCAAACCTCCTGATGCGGGTGCGCGATGCGGGCGTTCCTTATCACGCGTTTGCAGCCAGCCACCAGCAGGCCGCGTTTCCTGACGGGGCGCCGATGAAGGGGCAACTGCGGTTCGCGCGGCGCCAGCGCGACTTCTAGCGTCGCATCTGGGAGGGCGCGGGGGCTTCGGCTCCCGCGTTCTCCCTCTTCTTTTTCTGTCGAGCAGAAGGCACGCGGACGTAGTGGGGCATGGCCCCACATGCCGCGCGCCTGTACTTTACCGTGCGCCGTCAGCGCCGGGGCTCGGACGGCGGCAGGTCTTCGCCCGGTTGCCAGACAATATGCCGGACGCCCGGCGTCTGCATCAGAGCCGCCAGCGCATCATCGTAGGCCGGATCGGTGACGTTGCGGACGAGGTAGATGGCCGTGGCATCGAGCCCCGTATCCTTGAGCGCGATGCTCGCGATCGGCCGCTCCGGCCCCAGGTTGACGCGCAGGCCTTTGACCAGGCGGCGACGTTCGCCGATCGCCTTGTTCACCAACGCCTGTTCGTCGAGGCTCTCGTAGGGAATCCATTCGCGGGTCACGGGCATGACCGCGATCTCGCACAGTTGCGGCAGGCCCGACGCCCCGATCGAGAACGTCGCGCCCATTACCAGGTGACCCCCGCCGCCATCCGATTGCCACAGTTCTTCCTCGATCGCAAACCGCTTGTGAAAGCGCCGGGCCATGTCCTCGTCCATCAGGAACGGCCAGTCAGGCAGGTGCCGCACCACGATCTTTTCGCCGAAGCGGGCAGGCTCGATCGCCTTGACCTCGCCGATCACGATCATGATGACGTCACGGGAGGCATGGGCGATGGCGAGGTCGGTCCGGCGCCTGCCGGCGAGGTCCTCCTTGCGGTCGAGCTGGAAGGTCTCGGGCACGAACAGCACCTGGGCGAGGGCCTGCCCGCGCGCCTTGCAGCCAAGCGCGGCATGACCAGCGCCCGGCGGACCACGAACCAGTTGCGTTTGCCCGCCATGCGCGGATGCCAATGGGTGAGCTCGGCCTTGTCCCACAGCACGTGGAGCAGCCCGCGCATGGTCAGGCGCAACCCGTTCGACCGAACTTCCGGTTTGTCGTTGGTGAACGAGGAGGGCGCGGCGCGCGCCGGCCCGCGCGAGAGCGGGAAGGCGAATTTGAGCTCGGTCTCGCCGCTGTCCTCGTGTTCGACCATCGCCGATCCCCGGACCTGGCCCAGCCCCGTCAGGAAATCAGGTGCCTCGTAATGGTTGCAGGCCGAGGCATGGCGCGCGCCCGTACCGGGCCAGCGCGCCAGGACATAGCTGCCTTGTCGGTGGGCGATGTAGAGCGGCAGCTTGTGATCGCGCCTGCACAGGCAGATCGCGCGCTCACGCCGACTGTGGGCTTCGGCCAGCAAGGCGCCAAGCCGGGGATCGTCCTCGCCGACTTCGCGCTCCAGCAGGGCATAGTGCTGCATCGATGGACCTCCGGCACCTGATGACGCGAAACGGCATCGGAACCGGTCATCGTGCGACACGCGGCCACGATACCATCCCGGCTGCGATTATAATGCCGCGACGCTGGCGCCTGCAAGCACACACCCAACAACAGGTCACCATAGCTGTCCATCATGGCGGCAGTGCGCGGCCTCCCTCAAGGATGAGCGGTACCCCCGATTTTTCCTGACGGAAAAATCGGCTCCCCCACTCCCCGCTTCGCGGCGGCTTCGGCGTCCTTGACCGAGACCGCGCACCACCGCCGTCCGCCTGCCCGTCGCTAGCGACACAGGAGGTCATCATGTCCATCACCGCACTTCAGCACGACGATCTGGAAGGCATCATCGCCAGCCTCGAACAGGGCTGGGTCGACGAGAAGCAGACGCTCGCAAGCACCGCCTTCCGGACCCACACGGACATCACTTTCGACGCCGGGGAATGGTGGGGCGAATAGCCCCACTTCTCTTTCGCCATGGAACGCGACGGGCAGGCGGACGGCTCAGGGCCAACGCCGTGACGTGTCCTCGGCCATCATCTGACCTGCCTTTCGACACCCCCGGCTCGGACCCCGGCGGTCCGTGATCTTCCTCCCGGAAACCCCCACTCTCATGCCTGACGCGCAAGCCCGCCCGTTCGGCCAGGACGACCTCTGTTTTGCTGTTGGAGGGGCACACCGTACACGGCGGGGCCGTCCTCAAGAAGGGCAGAATTCTGCCAGTTTGAGCCGATTGCGCGCGTGTGCAGCCCGCTGCACCATGATGTGGTTTCGGTCTAAATATATAATTTATCGATGTTTTCGGACTGCAGCCGACTGCACCAGGCTTTGCGTTCGACAGGCTGATCCGCGAAGCGTAGTATGTCCCATGCGATGACCGAACCCACGTTCCTGCGAAGGGCAGAGAACGATGGGAAGAGAGTTCAGGAACGTTGGCGTTGCGCTATCTGACGCGCAGTTGCTTCGGATCGATGCGCTGGCCAGTGCGGTGGGCACATCGCGTTCGGCACTGACCCGCCAGCTGATCGATGTGGCGCTGCCTTTCGTGGAGGCGGGGCACGGGGTGAACCTCACCCGGCTGATCGCGATCATCGAGAGCACGCAGGCGGCGACCGACCGGCTGCTGACACTCGCCGATCCGGACTTCGCCGAACGGCTTCCAGGCCTCACCATCGAGCGCTTGAAGGCCTACCACGATGCGTGAGCGCGGCATCCGCTTCGACGGCCGGCCAGCGACGGTCCGCCATCATTCGGCGCGCGGCAAGGTGGTGCGCAATGCCGGGCACTTCACCCGCGGGTCGCAGCTGCTGACACACGAAGTGCTGATGACCTGGCAAGGGGTTAAGCTGCCGCTGGTGATCGGCTTCTTTGTCTTCTCGATCCTCGCTTCGCTGATCCTCACCTTCCACATGGAGGATCACGAGATCCAGCTCGTGCTGATGAAGCTCTATGCGCTTGCCTGGGAAGCGGTCGATTTTGACCCGCATCATGCGATCAACCTGACGCTGCCATCGGATCGGATGATCTGTATTCCGATGGGGGCGGTGCCGTACAACGGCGCGGTCCGCGTCGCTTGGGATAAAGCTTTGCGCTGCCTTATGGCGGCCGGGATCGGGGCGACCTTCCTCACCGTGCCGCTAACGATCTGGTTCGTGGACATATCGCGCCGGCGGGGCCTCGAAATTCTCAAGGAGCGGCACGAGCGCGGCGCGATGCTGGTTGACCGCGCGGTGCTCCTTCGCGAAATCGCCGACCACAACCACGCCGAACTGGTGCGCGAACTTGCCGCAATCGATCCGTCGCTCGATGCGCACCGAGTGGCAAAGATTGCGCCCGCCCGGCGGATCGCGCTGGGTGTGCCTGCGCCATACGACATGGCGGGCCTACCGTACCCCTGGCGGCTCGAGCAAAGCCACGCGATGCTGATCGGCACGACGGGCGCGGGCAAGACCACGCAACTGCGCGATCTTGTCCGGCAGGCACGCCTGCGCGGCCATCGCTGCGTGATCTTCGACCTTACGGGCGCCTTCGTCGAGGCATTCTACGATCAAGCGCGCGATCATATCCTCAATCCAATGGACGAGCGCTGCCCACCCTGGACAGTCTTCAACGACTGCGAGAACTACGCCGACTTCACTGCAGCAGCAGCGGCGCTGATCCCGAGCGATGGTGCTAGTGCCGAGCCGTTCTGGGCAATGGCCGCGCGTACGCTGTTCGTTGAGATGTGCGTGCGCCTTGCCGCAGACGGTCTGACCTCGAACGGCGCCATCGCGCACCACCTGATGCACGCCGACCTCTCGGCGGTGCATCGCATGCTCGAGAACACGATCGCCGATCCGCTGACCGCGACGCAGGCGGCGCGCATGGCGGAATCGATCCGCGCGGTGTTCAACACCAATGCTCAGGTCCTGCGCTTTCTCCCCGATCCGACCGAGGACGGCCTGCCGCCGTTCTCGATCAACCGCTGGATGCGCGAGGAGCGGCGGGACGGCTCGATCCTGTTCATTACCTCGACCCACACCGACCTTACGCTCAACAGGGCATTGCTGACATTGTGGATGGACATGGCGGTCAACGCGCTGATGCGGCTCGATCGCACGCGCGACTTGCGCACCTGGTTCCTGTTCGACGAAGTCCATGCGCTTCATCGCCTGCCCGCGATTGAGCATGGTCTGCAGACCGCGCGCGCGTTCGGCGGCGCCTTCGTGCTCGGCATGCACAGCTTCGACAAGCTCGCCGAGACTTATGGGGAACAGGGTGCGATCAACCTTGCGGGGCTTGCGCGCACCAAGCTCATTCTCACCACCGGCGATCCCGAGACAGCGCGGGTTTGCTCGGAGTTCATCGGTGATCGCGAGGTCCGCGAAATGGATGAGGCCTATTCCTACGGCTACAACAACACCCGCGATGCCTCGACGCTGACCCCGCGCACCGATGTGAAACCGCTGGTCCTCCCCGCCGACATCATGAACCTGCCTACGCTGTATGGCTTCCTCAAGTTCCCCGACGGTTTCCCGGCGACGCGGGTACGGCTCGAATGGCGTCATTATCCGGAGGTCGCCGAGCCCTATCGGCGCCGGATGACGCTGACGCCGGTCGCATGGGTCCCACCGGGTGGTCAGAAAGAAGCAGTCGAAGGAGAAGGGAGCACCGAAAATGTCGCGCGCGCCGATCCGACAATCGAGGAGGCTGGATCGGACCGAAGGCCATCGGCTCTCCCACGCGGCGCGAACGAAGATTTGTTCACCACGGGCGACCGCGGCGACGTCGGGGCCCATGAGCGGGAGGCGGATACGCGTGCTCCGGGCGAGGGGGCTCGTCAAGAGCCCTCACCCACGGCGGCTTCCGGGCTTGTCGGCCGGATTGGTGCGATGCGCACGCAGGCGGGTGCCGAAGCGCGCGCCGTGGGCGGCCAGCGTCTAACAGGACAATCGCGCCCGGGCGGGGCGTCTGTACCGCGTAAAGCCACCAACCCAACGTCAGGCGAGCGCGAGGACCAGCTCGGGTTTGGGTACGACGAGCGGCAGGGGCCGCGCGGGGGCAACGAGCAACCGCCGTCGCCCGATCGCGACGACGGTCCCCAACTGGGCGAGTGAACCATGTTGTCGGTCGCGCCGGTGCGCTCGGCGGGCGGTGCCGCGAGCTATTTTGCCAAGGACGACTACTACACTGGCGAGCACGCGTCCGAGATGAGCGAGTGGGGCGGGGAGGGAGCCTCGGCTCTCGGTCTGTCCGGTGACGTGGACAAGGCCACCTTCGAGACCTTGCTCAATGGTGCGCTTCCCGACGGGAGCGTAGTCAATGCGCACGAACACCGCCGCGCCGGGATCGACCTCACCTTCTCGATGCCCAAGGCGGCGAGCGTGCTCGCCTATGTCGCGGGGGACGAACGCCTGCTCACCGCGCACCACATGGCGGTGCGCCAGACCATGACCTGGGTCGAAAAGACCTTCGCCGAGGCACGCACCT
Source organism: Novosphingobium sp. CCH12-A3 (assembly GCF_001556015.1). NCBI lineage: Bacteria > Pseudomonadati > Pseudomonadota > Alphaproteobacteria > Sphingomonadales > Sphingomonadaceae > Novosphingobium > Novosphingobium sp. CCH12-A3. The sequence continues at coordinate 11,237 of NZ_LSIA01000304.1, forward strand.
ACGATCACAACCGCAATGGCGATGCGGTGCGCACCGGCAATCTTGTCTATGCGATGTTCCAGCACGACACGAGCCGCAAGCTCGATCCGCAGGCGCATATCCATGTCGTGGTCGCAGCGATCACGCGGATGGCCTCGGGCCAGTGGCGCGCGTTGTGGAACGGCGAACTCTGGAAGAATAATGCCGCGATCGGCAGCGCCTACCATGCGGCATTGCGCGCCGAGGTCGAAAAGCTCGGTTACGACACGCGCATCACCGGCAAGCACGGCCAGTTTGAAATCGAGGGTGTCCCCAGGGGGGTGATTGAGGCGTTCAGCCAGCGGCGTCAGGACATCCTCGCCAAGGCGGCCGAGTTGGGGCGCGGCGCGGACGAGCCGCGCTCGCTCCGCGAAATCACCAAGCGCACGCGCGACGACAAGATCGACCTCGAGGATCGTACCGCCTTGCGCGCGGCATGGCTCGAACGGGCCGACGGCCTGGGCTTTACAGGCAGCGCGCTGGTCGCGGCCGCGCGCGAACGCAGCGCTGCCGGTCCCCCGCGCGAAGGGTTGGTCGGGACGCTGCATCAGGCCGGCATGATCCTGCGCACCATTCGCGAGAGCGTCGGCGCCTACCTTCTCCCCGACGATCCGCTGGTGACCAATGGTCTCGCGCGCCTGAAACTGTCTCCGGTGCAGATGCGGACCGAGCTTGCCGTAGCTTCGGCACTGCGCATCCTTGCGCAACGCGAGGCCGCCTTTGCCTTGCGCGATCTCGCCAGCACGGCGCTCAATCTCGGCATCAGAGGCGTGACCATCGACAGGGTCGAGGCGCGGCTTGGCGTTTTGCGCGAGGAGGGGCAGTTGATCCCCGGGCGCTCGATGCGCGCCGATGGCCTGGTCACGCATGTGACGACGCCGACGCATATCGCGGGTGAGCGACGTCTGCTCGACGGCATCGATGCCGGCCGGGGGCAAGGGCGCATGATCGTGGCTGCGGGCGAGGCTCTTGAGCGCCTTCAACGAGGCGTCGGCGATCACCCCCTCACAGGCGAGCAACTGGCGGCAGGGGTGCTGGCGCTATCGAGCGCCGACCGGTTCGTCGTGGTGCAGGGTGTGGCGGGGGCGGGCAAGACCACGCTGATCCGCAGCATCGCGACGCTGGCGGCGGAAGAGGGGAGGGGCGTGACCGGCCTCGCCATGGCCAACAAGATGGTCGACATGTTGCGCGACGAGGCCGCCATCCCTGCCGGGACGGTTGCGGCCTTTGTCCAGGAGCATCGCGCGGTTCTGCGCGGCGAGACGGGTGCGCGCTTCGAGGAATCGCGCGCGCGCCTTGCCGAGCAGATCCTGCTGCTGGATGAAGCCTCGCTGGTCCCGACCGAGGCAATGAACGATCTGGTCACGATTGCCAACCGGGTGGGCATCGAGCGCATGGTGCTGATTGGCGACCGTCAGCAGTTGCAGCCGGTCGATGCCGGCAAGGCCTTCAGCCTGGTCCAGGCGCACGAGCCTGCCATCGCGCAGCTCGAGCAGAGCCAGCGGCAGCGCACCGAGGCGATGAAGGTCGTGGCCTCGCTGACCCGCGCGGGCGCATTCCGCGAGGCGTTCGATGTGCTGGGCGAGCGCGTGGCCAGTGCGGGCGACGACTATCGCGCAGTCGCGGCCCGACGCTGGCTGGCGTTGGGACCCGACGACCGGGCACGGACCGCCTTGTACGCCTCGGGCCGTGAAACGCGCAGCGAGTTGAACGTGCTGGTCCAGCAAGGTCTCAAGGCCGAGGGCGCGCTGACAGGCGAGGGGCTGACGCTCGCCACGCTGGAAAAGGTCAATGCGACGCGCGAGGAGCTGCGTCTGGCAGCGACCTACCGCAGGGGGCAGGTCGTCGAGGTGTTCCGGCGCGATCGGCCCGCGGGGCTCGAGGCTGGGAGATACGACGTCGCCTTCGTGAATGCCAAAGGGCAGGTGACGCTGCGCGATGCGCAAGGTCGCCGTGTGCGCTTCAGCCCAGGCGAAATCATGCCAGGCGAGACGCGCGATGCGCTGACGCTCCATGAGGTCAGCCAGATCCGCCTGCACGATGGCGATCGCATTCGTTGGAGCGCAAACGACAAAGACCGGGGGCTGTTCAATTCCGCGCTGGCGCGCGTAGTCGCGATCGAGCCGGACGGCGTGCGTATCGAAACCGCGCGCGGTGAGGTGCTTGCACTGGCGCGCAATGATCCGATGCTCGAGCGCATCGGGCTCGCTTATGCCATCAACATGCACCAAGCCCAGGGCATGACCACCGATCGCGGCATTGGGGTAATGCACAGCGGAGAGCGGCACCTCTCGAGCCAGCGGCTTACCTATGTGATGGCGACGCGGGTGCGCGATGAGCTAGAAGTCGTAACTAACGATCGCGATGCGCTGCTGCGGACCATCGAGGGCAATCGCGGTGACAAGGCCAGTGCGCTCGAAGCGATCGGGGAGAAGCAGGTCGACCAGGCAGCCACGCCACATTCGGAATCCGCTTCCCGACGCGCGAGCGTCACGCCGTCATCGCTGCGGGCCGAACCGGACAAGCACAAGGGAATAGAGGCGCGCGTTCCAGAAAAGCGCCTCGATCTGGGTCTCTAGAGGGACGCAGGCCCAAAATCAGTTGAAAACGAACTCGCTCTGCCGTTCCAACCGCTGCGGCTTGGCGGGCGCAGGGTGCAGCAGGCACCGTGCCTGGCCCGCCAATGTATAAACGACGTGACGATGACCGCCCCGGTTCTGATGGTCGACGCGGAAGCCGGCATAGTGCCGCCGCACGAGGCCGGCACGGACGAGTTCAGACACCGCGCGGCTGAGATTGGTCTTGGTGGAAATGCGGATGCGGTCGCGCACTTCCTGCTCGAGGAGCAGGGCGGCTTCGGCAGAATCACGCGCTAGTTTGCCTTGGCGTTGCAGTTCGTCGCGGACCCGTTCGGCGAGCGCAAGACGGCGAGGGTCGCGCGCGCCCATCGGCGTAAGGCTGTCGCTGAGCCAGTCGCGCAAGCTGTAGTGATGATTGCCGCGCCGCACAAACGGGCCTGCCTTGCCGTCGCTGTCTGCGGCTTCGGCAATCAGGGTCAGGACCATGAACGCATAGCGCGGACGCAAACTGGCCTCGGCGATCGCATGGAGCAAAGCCGCCATGTCGTTGCCGCCCTGGGCGGAAGCAGAGAACGAAGCCTGAAACATACCGGGGAAGAAAGAAGCACAAATGTTGAATCTTGTGAATCCCCCGAGGCTTGGCGCATGTTGTTTTGTCAGTCCTGACACATTGCCCGGGGGTGAAGTGTCATTTGCCAATTCCCATCCGATTGCAGGGTGCCTTCGATGATCTTCTCGTCGATTGCGATCGCTCTGGGGAGCATCGTGGAAGTGAGCGGCTTCGGCTTCATTCGCCTGAGCGCGCTCGGGCAAAGTGTCAGACCTGACAGCGCCGAAAGCGTTGGCCATCGCAGGATGTGGGGCAGAGCATCTAGGTCGTTCCAAAGTCTGCCTGTACGGCGCGACAATGCTTATCGGATGGATGTGCAACCTGCCGATCCTCGGTTGCGCACACGTGCGCAAACCGGCAGCAGAATGCCGAAGTTCACAAAGTGAAAGTAGTTATGTTGGTCGATGAAACCCTGCTTTCGCAAGTTGCCGATATCGTGACTGCCCACGTCAGCAACAATGCTGTTGCGCCGAATGATTTGGCGGGACTGATCCAGTCGGTCCATGGGGCGCTGGCAGGACTTGGCGCGCCGGTCGAACCGGTGGAAGAAAAGCGCACGCCTGCAGTTTCTGTGCGCGCATCGGTCAAGTCCGATGCCATCACGTGCCTTGATTGCGGCACCAAAATCAAGGTGCTCAAGCGGCATCTGTCGAGCGAGCATGGTTTGACGCCGGATGACTATCGCGCGCGCTGGAACCTGCCGCGCGATTACCCGATGGTGGCACCGGAATACACGGCACGCCGCAAGGAACTCGCACTGAGCCTGGGTCTGGGGCGCAAGCCCAAGGCCGTGGATGCTGTGCCTGCACCCAAGGTGGCGGCCCCTGCAAAGCCTGCCGCAAAGCGCAAGGCCGCGCCGGTCAAAGCCATGGCCGTTCTTACTGGAGATCAGGCGGCCGCCACTAGACCCAAGGCCAGGCCGCGCAAGAAGCTCAAGGTGGCGTTGGGTGATAGCGCGCCAGCCACTGCGGCAACGGATGTGCCTGCAAAGGGCTGACCTCTCACTTGCAAGCTGCGCGGGCCGCCTTGCGCGTTTCCCATCTAGGCACGTCAAGGGTGGTACTGCTTCTTGCGATGAAGCGATGCCAGCCGCTCTGTCGGCGGCCTCCTTCCGCCGGAATTGCGCCGATGGGGTTTGAATGCTCCGCGCGGGCGTGCCAACTGCACCGGAAGTTCGATACGGAGACACTATGAGTTGGCATGCGCGGCGCGAAGGTTGGAACCCGCAGAGCGAGGACGCGCGCGACGATGGTGACGTCGATTATTCGCGCGTCATCCATTCCGCCTCGTTCCGACGGCTGCAGGGCAAGACCCAGATACTGAATCTTGGCGACAGCGACTTCTACCGGACGCGCCTGACCCATTCGCTGGAAGTGGCGCAAATCGCCGGTGGTATCGCGCGCCAGCTCGAAAAGTTGTTCCCGGATCACCCGGCCAGCGCCATCCTGCCCGATCGCGGTACTATCCATTCGATCGGTTGCACCCACGACTTTGGCCACCCGCCCTTCGGGCATGGCGGCGAAATCGCCCTCAACTACTGCATGCGGGACCATGGCGGCTTCGAAGGCAATGGCCAGACCTTGCGGATCCTGGGCCGCCTTGAAAACTTTTCAGCGAATGCGGGCGCCAATCTCACCCGCCGTACCATGCTTGGCGTGCTCAAGTATCCTGTCGCTTACAGCCTGGTACGCGACCGAGCCCGGATACCCGGCCTGATCGAAGGACCGACCACGATCAAGGTGCTCGATGGGCAGGCCTGCAAGCCGCCCAAATGCTACCACGACAGCGAGCAGGAAGTGGTCGACTGGATCCTCGAGACCCTGTCGGATACCGACCGCGCAGAGTTCCAGTCGTTTGCGCTATTGCCATACAAGCACGGCAAACCGCTGCACAAGTCGCTCGACTGTTCGATCATGGATGCAGCAGATGACATTGCCTACGGCGTGCATGACCTCGAGGATGCAATTGCGCTTGATCTTGTCACGCGAGAGGGCTTTGCCGCCGCGGTCCAAGACCGCTGTCCGACTTTCCTCGATGCGCTCAAGGCCAAGTATCCCGGCGAGAGCGCCAATGACGTTTTCTCGCACATGGTCGACGGCCTGTTCGGTGGGCCTGCCACGCGCAAGCGCTTCATCGGGCGCCTTGTTCATCACTTCCTGACGGCGGTTGAATATGTCGAGCACGGGGCGTTCGTCGAGCCGCTGCTGCGTTATCGGGTCCGCGTGCGCGATGGCGAGCGCCAGTTCCTCGATGTTTTGCAGGATTTCGTGGTGCGCGAGGTTATCGCCTCGCCCGCCGTGCAGCACCTCGAGTTCAAGGGGCAGGGAATGGTCGTGGCGGTGTTCGAGGCGATGCAGGCGGACCCTGCCCGCCTCCTGCCGCGCGAGGAGTTCGGCAAGTTTGACGCTGCGCACGGCGATGTCAGGATCATCTGCGATTACGTCGCGGCGATGACCGACACGCACCTGCTCAAGACCTACGAGCGCCTGTTTTCCCCGCGTATGGGCTCGGTGTTCGACCGCCTTTGACCGTGGTGCCTACACAACAGCATCGCGCGCCCCACATGTTGTGGCACCATCCAGCAATCTGGTGAGGCACGTGGCGTCTGCGACATTTCTCAACGAGGTAACCGGCGCCGCAGGCGTTTCGGCGGATAAGCTGGCGGCTGCGCTCCATATTACCAAATCGGAACTGGCGATTGCGGCCGGGTTGTCGCGTGATGCCGTATCGAAAGCTACCCGTAGCCATAGCGTGACGACACAGTCGCGCCTGCGCGAGATGAGCGAAATTATCAACCGGGTGATCCCTTGGGCTGGAAGCGTGCTGGCTGCCTATGCCTGGTACCGATCGCAGTCCCTTCCTTCGTTTGGCGATGCCACCGCCGAAGAGCTGGTCCGTCAAGGGCAGGGGGCAAAAATCCGCGCTTATCTCAGCCGGATCGCCGCTGGTGGCTTTGCTTGACCTTCCCATTCACCCGTTTTGATGGGGTGGTCGGTCGTGCGCACGGCGCTTTACTTCCTTGGCGATGGCGGCATCCATCTCGTCAAGGAAGAGTGCCTTGCCGCCATGGCGCATCGAGCCGAACACGTTATCAATCGAGGTGTCCGTGAAGGCCGGCATAGCCTTGAGAAGCACGCCATTGGTTGTTTCCTCAACCGTCAGGCGCATGCCAGGCGTCCAATTACGGTGCTAGCGGATCGCCTTGGGTAATGTGACCCGACCCGTTGTCGAGATTACGGTCGTGATCCGCTTTTGCATCGCCATAGCGATCTCCATCGGTAAGAATTCGGTCAGATGCAGCTTGGTGGTGCCAAATTCCATCTTGCTGTTGAACTCTCTAAATCAACGCCCCCGTGAGAGCGGCGGCGGCGTGATCTTGCCTCGTCATCAGCGTCGCTTTGTTCGGGCTGAATTGGACACAGAGGCCACCATGAGCTGGGAAACGCGCAGCAAGCCAATCAGCCATGTCATGCCCACCGTGCCCAGACGATTCGCGACAATGTCGGGCCGACGCCACCGTTGAAGGATACCCCGGGCGGCGAAGCCAACGCGGTTCCGGAAGACGTGGCGAGTGATGCCAAAGCGCCTGAGCTTTTTGGCACTGCTGCGGCATGGCAAGCCATGCGCCACGCTGGCGCGGCGGGGGGAAGGGGTGTCCGTTCCTCTCACAGCGCCTGCCGCGCCTCAGGATGTCGCCTTGCGACGAAACAGGGACGTTAGTCGGTGTAGCATCCATGATCCTTCTTGGCTGAGGGTGCTGGCGGCGTTGCAGGCCGAAGGGCGCAAGATCTTCGCAAGCGCATAAGCGTTGCAACAGGAAGCCTTGCGCAGTCTTGCCGTTTCGGCAAAAAGCGGCGAGGCCCTGACCTAAAGGTCCTCCAGAGCACTCGCCAGATGCGGTAGCCGCCGCTCGATAGCGGGGGCGATACTGTCGTGAACGGAGATGGCAAAATCCTCAGGCATCGCGGCGCGCGCGCGGGTCGCCGCTTCGCTCGCCCGGTCGAGCAGCTCGGTGATCGCCTTGGCCATGGTGGCAGGGCCAAGGCCCGCCGCCTTGCCCGTCTGTACGAAATGCCGTCCCATCACCTCGCCTACGCGATAGTGTCGGTTCCGGCCCGCCGACATGGCCAGGCGAAACCGGGCAGGCGCGATCTGGCCCTTGTCGGCGGCGGGCTGCGCGGACAGCACGTCATAGAACGGCGTCAGGCGGTAGCGCCCGCCCGGATCGAGGAAGATGCTGAAGTTCTTGGCATGACCGTCGGTCGCTCCGATGAGCCAGAACAGGATCTGGCTCTTGAAGAGGGCGGCCTGATCAGCCTGTGGATCGTCGGCGCCTTTCAGCAGGCCTAGAAGGTCGCGCATGGTCGGCCCGCCATCGCTCTGGTACTTGAGCGTCGAGGGAAGGCCGAGCGCCTGACAACAATCTTCCTGCGGCAGGCGCAAGAGGCGCCCGTCACTGCGCCACCGCCGGTCGAAGCGTTCGACCACCAGCACCCGCCGCGTCCCGAACGTGGCGATCTGCGTATGCGCTACGGAAAGGCCGAAGGCCGCCATCAGGTTCAGGCAGTAATGTTCGTTGTCCACGCTGTCGGACATGTCAATCATGCCATCGGCGCTGGGAATCTGTCCGAGCTGTGGTTTGAGGATATGCGTCGTGGGCGTGGTGCCGACCGGACGCAGCCACTGTCCGTTCATGTGCAGCAGCGCGGTCTTTTCCTGCGCACCCGCCAGCGAAATCCGGAACTCGTGATCGCGATCGACGCCGAGCGGTGCGCGAGCCAAATCGGCTAGCATGGCCTCGATCTCCGTTTCGCTGACCGGCTCACCCTTCACATCCAGCGAATCGGCTTGCGTGTCGCCTTCGGGAAGGAACTGCATCGCCCCCACGCAATCGCGACCGATCGCTTCCAGCAGGCTGTAGAAATCCGTGCCCTGCGCCCCCATGCGTTCGGCCACGCGGTGGCGCACGGTATCCCGATCCGGCAGAAGGTTGTCGAACACAGCGGCCACTTGCGCGCCGCGATAGGCCGTCGGGACCAGCGGCAGCGAGAGCGAGATGGCGAAGCGATGTTCCCAGCCCAGCCACGCGCGCGCATACTGAAAGCTGGTCGCGCCACTGGCCGCCTTTTCCAGGCGACCGACGAGACGACCGTTGATCAGCACATCCAGCGGAGCATGGATCTTTCTGCGCGCCATGGCTAGAACACGTTCTCGATGGATGTGCTATTGCGAGCGCGCGGCACGATCTCCAGCTCCAGATCGAGCTGCGCGATCACGCTCAGCAGCGTGTCAAGCTTGGTGCCGGGGCTGCCGTTCTCGATGGCCGAGATGGTCTTTTGCTGTTTGCCGACCAGGCTCGCCAGTTCCTGCTGGGTCATATTGCGGCGCAGGCGCTCGCTTTGAAGGATCGCTCCAAGCTGGCGCGGCAGTCGGACTATCTGGCGCATGAAAACCTCCGCGTTCGCTATACCTTGAAGGGTATTTATGTGCAATATACCTCACGGGGTATAATGCACATAAATACCTCGTAGGGTATGAATCTGTCCGCAGGCGACGCCTGTGTTACGCCTCGCCCAGACTCTCGGACAGCACGTCGCAATAGCGCACGGCGATGGCAACAATTTGGGCGAATTGCTGCAATCTGTGGAAGAGCAACCAGCAATCGAGGCATCGTACTCGCCGATCACATCTGGCATCAAGTGGCACGCAAATTTACATAAGATATATTATCAAATCTGATGTTTGTAAGCGGGTGGATTCTATTTTGAAGTGCGAAATTCGAGGATTTCTGAGGCCTCAGCCCCACTCGGAGGAACGCATATGGGAGCCCAATATCGCCAGCTTGGACGGGATGATCGCGAGACAATTTCGCGGCTGACAGACGCTCGAATACCCGTGCGCAGGATCGCGGCGGAACTCGGCCGGCATCCATCCACAATCTACCGCGAGTTACGCCGTAACTTCATGCACGACGAAGAGCCGTTCTTCCGTGGTTACTTTCCGAATGTGGCCCAGAAGTACGCTGCAAACCGTCGGGCGCCTGGTCGCAAACTGGTGCGCGATCCTGAACTGACAGCCAAGGTGATCTATGGTCTACGAAAGAGTTGGTCGCCGGAACAGATCGCCGGACGCTTGCGCCGCTCGGGCAGTCGGCGGGTCTGCCACGAGACGATCTATCGCTATGTCTATGGCGAAGAAGGCAAGCGCCAAGCGCTCTATCAGCTTTTACCTTGGTCGCGTAGGCGGCGTCGACCGCGCGGCGGCCGCAAGCCACGCGGTCTTCGGATCCCCCACACCAGCTGCATTGGCCAGAGGCCGTCAAGCATCTCGCAAAGAACGGATTTTGGCCATTGGGAGGGCGACCTGGTCAACTTCCGCAAGCAGTTCGGCAAGTCGAATCTGACGTCCATAGTGGAGCGCAAGAGCCGCTTCGTCATGCTCTGGCGCAACCCCAGCAGGACTTCGGCGGGAGTCATGGCTGGCATTGAAGCAAAGCTGGCTCCCCTTCCCTCCGGCCTGCGGCAGAGCATTACTTTTGACCGTGGGACAGAGTTCGCGGCCTACGGCACATTGCGATCCAGGATGGGCATGGACAGCTACTTCTGCGAGCCGAGATCGCCTTGGCAAAAGGGTGGCGTAGAGAACCTCAACGGACGCTTGAGGCGGTTCTTGCCGCTCGATGTCGATATCGCGGCCCTCCCCGTTGACGCGATCGAAGCGGTGTCTGCCAGGCTCAACGACACCCCGCGCAAGTGCCTCGAATACAGGACGCCGCGAGAGGTACTCGCCGAAACCATGGCGGTTCATGGCGCCAAAGATGACGGATCATCCGGGGTGGGGCTCGCCCCACCCCGGATGAAATGGTAATGCTCGACGGATGACGCACTTCAAATGGAACTCACCGCGCAGAATAGAAATGTCACATCCTGCAATTTAGAGATGTCCCATTGTGATGGGCGGGCGCGATCCGGCAGCAGGGTGACCGGCCTGCGCCGCTCCAGATCGCAGACATCATTCTGTAAGTCTGGCCTCGTCGGAAGGCGAAGTCGTCAATTCCGATCACAGTGAGCTCGCCGGATTGCTGGGAGACACGCCTGCGTACGACCCGCAACGACGTATCCTTGCTCAAAGGCATCATCAGCCGCCTCGAAAAGGCGGTTCCAAACCTTCCACCCAGCGCCAACACATCTCGATCGAACGGTGCCCAGAAAATACGTCGCGAGCACAGTAAGTGCCGACGGAACGCGGCCTTGCTAAGTTTTGGGCGGTGATGGAGTTCGCGAGGCGACAGGAGGGCCTTGCGAGTGGATATCGAGCAGTCAAACGAGGCTCGTATGAGCGGTCCGCACGATGTTGCGGTGCTCGTTCGAGTGGAACGCCGACGCCGTTGGAGCGATGACGAGAAGCTGGCGATCCTGAAGGAGACGACCGAGCCGGGCGCGATTATGGCGGTGGTGGCGCGTCGGCACGGAATTGGGACCGGCCAGCTTTATACATGGCGGCGGCAGCTTTTACGCGGGGCGATGGCTGGGTTCGTGCCAGTCGAACTGGTCCCTGATGCGCCGACGGTGCCATCGGTCTCGCAAGGCCGGATCGATATCCGCGCCCGGGGCGGATTTACGGTGTCGGTCGACAGCCTGGTTGATCGCGGCGCGCTGAAGATGGTGCTCGAACTCGTCGGGGAGCTCGAGCTTTGAGCCTGACCTTGCCGCCATCAGCGAAGATCTACCTGTCGCTGGCGCCGTGTGACATGCGCAAGGGCTTTGACGGGT
>NZ_LSIA01000305.1:0-1167 GCF_001556015.1 Novosphingobium sp. CCH12-A3
CGATCGCCGGCAGGCGGTGCAACGCATGGACCTCGTCGAAGAAGAACCAGGTGCGCAGGTCCCGGGTGCGCGGCAGCCGCATCAGGGTGTGGACCGCGAGGTTCATCCAGAGCGAGAGCAGCGCCCGATTGAGCACCAGTTCGTTGTGCGAGGAGGTGATGAACAGGATCGAACCGGGCTTGTTCTCCGCGCGAATCCAGTCGGAGATCGAGAACGCCTCCTTGCCCTCAGGCAGGAAGCGCAGGGCCTGGGCATTGGTGTTGAAGACGGCGCGGATCGATTCCGCCATCTTGGCGGCCTCGGGCGCGGTCAGCGGATCAGCGACGGTGTGCTCTAGGAGTTTGTGGACCTCCTTGAGGTCGGCCATCATCAGCTTGCTGGCGAGCGCCTGGTTGGTGGCCTCGCCAAGCTTGATCAGCTTGATGCAGGTCTCGACGAACAGCGTGCGCGCAGCCAGCATCCAGAACGGCTCGGCACCGCCGCCATCTGCCGGAAGCAGGGCTGCGGCGATGCCGGTGAAGTCGGCATGGTTCTTCGCTTCGGCGAACACCGACCAGGACGGACAGCGCTCATCCATCGGGTTGAGGATGGTGTCGGTTTGGGGGTTGTAGAATGCCTCAACGTAAGCGCCGGTGAGATCGAACACGACGGCCCGATCGCGCCGCGCGCGCATCTGCGCAATAAGCGCACGCATCTGCGTTGTCTTGCCCGTGCCGGTCGAGCCGATCATGATGGTGTGGGCCTGTTCGGTGCGCCAGGGGAAGGGCACACCCGCGATCGAATAGACGTGATGAATGCCCGCCTCCTTGCGGGTCGCGAGGCTCATTTTCATGACCTCGTCGAAGCTCTTGCCGGGCAGGCGTTCGGCGATCTCTGCGCCGAGCATATCGCGGTTGTGGGCATTGATGACATTGGTAAGCTCGGCGGCATCAACCAGCATGGCGCCGCGCTGATGCCGCTCCTCGAGGATCGACTTGCCGCGCCGCTTGGAGAAGTCGACGAACCATACCGCGATCGGCACCGCGACGAAGAGCGAGATGAACAGCGAGCCCCAAATGGCGCGCATCAACTTGTTCCAGGCGATGACCACATCGGGGTGCGAAGCGACCATACCGACAGGCGCCCGGACGACTTCGCCGGAGGGGAGGGTGAGGTTGAGGATTTTGC
>NZ_LSIA01000306.1:0-2607 GCF_001556015.1 Novosphingobium sp. CCH12-A3
GTAAGCGCGCATTTCGTAGCACGCTGCTTCCGTAGGCATTGCGGCCATCATAGTTGACGCTGGACGAGACAGGCCACCGCAGCGACGTCGGCGGGTCAGGCTTGTCTTTCGAAGTTGAATGGCAGCAGGTCGTCGATATCGGCGTCGTGAGGGCGCTGGGGAAGTTCAGTGAGGACATGGCGTAGCCACGCGAGAGGCTCGACGCCGCAGGCGCGGCAAGTCAGCATCAAGCTGTAGGTGACGGCGCTCGCTCGTGCGCCGTCCACGGTATCGCAGAAGAGCCAGGATTTTCGTCCCGTTGCAAAAACCCTGATGTCGCGTTCGAGAAGGTTGTTATCGATCGGCATCCTGCCGTCTTCGACGTAGCGCGTCAGGTATTCCCACTGGTTGAGGGTGTAGGAGACCGCATCACCAAGCTTGGTGTCGGGCACAACCTTGGGTGCAATGTCATCGAGCCACGCCTTGAGTGCATCCAGGACCGGGACGCTATGTTTCTGGCGGAAGCGGCGCATGTAGCTGGCCTGCGTTTCCCCCTCATCGGGTATTTCGTCCCGCGCCTGCCTTTCGATCCGGTAGAGCTGGTCGAAGAACTTGAGCGCCTGTGCGGGCGGCCCGCCTTGTTTCTTCCTCGCCTTGAGGGCGTCGGCAAAGCGCCGTCTGGCGTGGGCCATGCAGCCCAGATGTGTGGCGCCTTTCAATGTGCGCCACGCCGTATAGCCGTCACTCATCAGGATGCCGCGATAGTCGCCGAGGAAGGCCTGCGGATGTTCCTGCCCGCGACCGGGTTGATAGTCGAACAGTACGATCGGCTGTTCGCTGTCCTCGCTGCTGCGGTAGGCCCACATATACGAAGTGCTGGTAGGGGCCTTGCCCTCCTCCTTGAGCACCTGAACCGTAGTTTCGTCGCCATGAATGACGTCTTGGGACCGAAGCCGCAGCTTCAGGGCGTCAAAGATGCGATGCAGGTGCCTCTCGCTCGTAGCAATCACCCAACGGCCCAGTGCACCGCGGCTGACAGGTACCCCTGCGCGCTCGAAGGTTTGCGCCAGACGATACAGCGGCGTGCCATCGACGTATTTATGAACAAGGGCAAAGGCCAGCGTCGAGGCCGTGGCAATACTGCCCGGCAAGGGCTGTGCGGGCATCGGCGCAATGACAATCGGCGTGGCGATCCCGGTGCGGTCACAATTGCGGCATGCATATTTGGCGCGGGCATTCTGAAGGACCGTGGCCTTCACCTCGATGTGAAGCTGCTCGGTTACCACTTCCCCCATGCGATGCATCCGTTCGCTGCAGCACGGGCAGACCTTCTGGTCGTCGGCGAGGTCATACTCGACGCGCTGGCGCGGCAGGTCGGCAGGAAGTGCTTTGCGCCCGCGCTTCTTCCCTTCAGGCTTTCTCGCCTCCGGCAATCCCGTGTCGGGAAGATCGGCGGCGACCGGCTCATCGACGTCGTCGTGTCCACCGTCGGTATCGTCCTCCAGAGAGGCCTGCTCGGCTTCATTGAAGACACGATCCAGGTGCTTTTCGCTGCGCGGCGCAAAGCGGTGCAACCGCGCCAGCGCCAGTTCCTCCTCAAGCTTCAGGATGCGCCGGGCAAGCGCGTCTCTCTCGGCCGCCAATGCCTCGACCTCAGCGGCTTTCGTCGCCAGAAGCGCCATCAATTCCGCAATAGTGGGGACGCCGCCTCGATCCATCGCAGTCTTGAATCGAAAGCCCGTTCCCGCGTCAACCGCCTTCAACCGACAAACTGATATTGCCGCACCGGATGAGGGACCATCGCGTCAATATCGATCCCGTCGAGCAGCCATCGCAATTGCTCCGCGGTGAGCACCACCACCGTTTCCGCTCGTTTGGGCCATCGGAACTTGTCCTCCGTCAACGCCTTGAGCACCAATACAAAGCCCGACCGGTCAAAGAACAGCAGCTTCATCCGGGTCCGGCGCCGGTTGCAAAAGGCAAACGCCGCGCGCTCGAACGGATTGAGGCCCATCGACTGCTCGACCAGGATCGCAAGGCTGTTGATCCCACAGCGAAAGTCGATCGGATCCCGGTGGAGATAGACGCGCAGATCTTCAGCGAGCCGGAACATGGCAATGCCCCAGCGCATCGATCATCACCACCAGCAACTGCGCGTCACACCCCTCCAGCGTCAGCGATACGCCATTTGGCATCGACGCCTGCAACCGCACTGACGGTACCAATCCCGCAGACCAGGGCGCGATCCCACCAGTGTGTCGCTCCGCAGGCGCCGGAGACGTCTCCACCCGGATAAACGCCGACGGATCCGGCAACTGCCCCGTGCTCCGCTGCCCGTTCGCACTCTGCCGCTCCTGATACTTCCTGACCCATTTGCGCAGTTGGTTGGCGTTGACACCATGCTCCAGCGCAAGCCTCGCCACCGATATGCCCGGCTCGAGGCACGCCTCGATCAACCGTGCCTTCCCCGCCCGACCATAATAGCGCCGGCCGTTACTCGTCACCCTCACAACCTCGAGCCCATAGGGGCCCATCGGTGCCAACTCCATGTGTCCACCTCTTCCTTGGTGGACACATCCTTCACACCGCGTCACTCAACCGAACAGGTGCGCGGAATTTCGCGCTTAC
>NZ_LSIA01000307.1:0-822 GCF_001556015.1 Novosphingobium sp. CCH12-A3
GGCCAGTTCGGCGCGGGTGAGGGGACCCAGCCCGCCAATCAGTTGCCACATCGCCGGCGCCTGCGACGAGGCGTAGAGCCCGGCAAGGCGCTCCTCGCCGCGCGCAACCATGGCCGTGACGGCGGTGAGGTCCGTGGCGACGTCACTTGCCGCTGCGCCGATCGCGCCCGCCAGCAGGGCGGGGAGGGGGCGTTCGGGATCCGCGCGGAACAGCGCACGCGGGGCGAGCCCGGCGAGCGCCAGCGGCGCCGCGCCGAGGGCGAACAGCTGCGGGCGCATCGCGGCGGCGAGCGAGGCGGCCCAGGCGCTCCCGCGCGCGGCAAAACGCTGGAACACTCGGCCCTCGATCAGCACCTCCTCGCTGCCGCCCTCGAGGAAGTCGATCTCGTCCTCGCGCAGCTGGCGGAGCCATTCGGTCAGGGCTGCCAGGGGCTCGCGTGCCGGCAGCAGGGCATCGAGCCGTACCAGCGCGCGGTCGGCGCCCGCAAAGGTCGATGAGAAGCTCTCGCGTGCGTCCTTCGCGGCGAGCGCGAGCCTGGCCGCGCGGGCGAGGGGAGGGGGGCCGCGCCGGGCGATCCAGGACAGGAAGTCCTGCCGTTCGGCCGCGTACCATGAGCGGGTCAGTTCTGCCGCATCAAGCCCCGGATTGTGCTCGGGGCCTTGGTTTTCTTGAGGAAAGTCGCGGACATGGACGCGCCACAGCCGCCTGAGCGAGGCCCGCGCCAGTCCGTCGGCGACTTCCGCTGACAGGAACGGCAGCGCTCCTTTGTCGCGGGACAAAGAAGCAGTCAATCAACGTAACCTCCTGATAAAATGCCATAG
>NZ_LSIA01000308.1:0-10625 GCF_001556015.1 Novosphingobium sp. CCH12-A3
ATCTGGTGCTGATCTACGCCAAGCCCGACAACGAAACGCTGCGCCTCGCGCGCCTTGGCTCGCATAGCGAGGTATTCGGATAGATGACGCATATGCGGGCGATCTTCATCCGCCACGGCGAATCTACAGGCAACGCCGGCGTGCCGTGTCGCGATCTCGCGACGATCGAGCTGATGGAGCACGGCCACGAACAAGCGCGCCAGGTCGCGGCGAGCTGGACGCAAGCGCCCGCGCTCATCGTCACGTCGCCCTATACCCGCACCCGGCAGACGGCCGCGCCGACGATCGCGCGCTTTCCCGGCGTGCCGGTGGAAGTGTGGCCGATCGAAGAGTTCACCTATCTGCAACCGGCGCGCTGGAACGGCACGCGCAGCGCGGAGCGGATGCCGCACCTCGAACGCTATTGGAACGCGGCCGATCCTGATTATTGCGACGGGGAAGGGGCAGAGAGCTTCGCCACCCTGCTACGGCGCTGCGAGGCCGCGCTGGCGCGGCTCGCCGCCATGCCGCCCGCCTCGCTGGTCTATGTGTTCGGGCATGGGCAGTTCATTCAGGCCGCGCGCGCGATCGTCGCTGACGCCCATCTGGACGAACGGGCCAAGATGCGGGCGTTCTGGCGCAAGGGCGAGCCGCCAGCGATCGCCAATGCGCAGCGGGTAGGGTTTCATTTGCAAGGAAATCGCTGGGCCTGCACAACGTGATAGCCGTTCGCTTGATCGCCCTATATGACTGAATGCAATGCGATAATAGATATTCGGAGGCTTAGCCTTATGTCTACCCGTCCGCAATTCTCCCGCATCCTACATTTTGTAGGTATGCTCGCTATGAGCGTGACCGGTACTGCTACAATTGCGCAGGAAGCGCGCCCGCCATTGCAGACAAAGCAGCAGGGCCCCTGTACATTATCGGGACACGGATTCACGGTAGCGGCTCGACAGCGATCGTTTCGGCAGGTTCCGCCCCGTTGCCGACATTACGGACACGTGTCAGCCTCGCTGAATGGAGACGCAATCAGAAGTAGTGCAAACGGCGACCAATCAGCGGGGCGACAAGCCTCAAGAGGGTGACAGGCGCTGGAGCTTGATGCGACGTGGAAGATCAGGAAGAGCAAGCCACGGCGACGTACCCATTCCTCGGCGGACTTCACCAGGCTTGCTCCAAGCCCACGTCCCTGCCACCGTGTCCGGATAGCCAGATTAAAAGAGGCAAATTCTGCAGCGCCTTCGATGCACACGCTCCGTACATCTATGTAGCCGACGAGGTCGCCTATGCGTTGCAGGACGAAGATGCCTCGCTCGCCGGCTACGGCGGCGTTTAGTTCGGCAGTTGTGCGGCGCAGGAGTTCCCCTCGATCCCGGACATCGAAGATCATATGTTCCGCTTCGCGAGCGAGGGCGATCTTCAAGCGTACCAAAGCTTTAGCGTCGTCAAGGTTCGCCGGCCGTAGCTCGCTCCAGCTCTGCTTTCCGCCTACTTGAGCTATCGAACGCGCCGGCGGGAGTGGGCGCGCGTATATTACCTGTGTCATGTGAGGATCTGGACTCCCTGTAACGCGCGCGCGCGCTTTGAGATCGCGAGTTTGCCGAGGGAAAGGTGACCAGAGCGGAAAGCGTGACGTGGGGAAAGCCGCGCCGGATAGCTGAGGCTGCGCGGCCCGTCCGCTTGACGCTGTTCCCGCTTCCAAAAGGCAAAAAGCCCGAGCAGATTCCCCGCGACCGATACAAGATCAACGGCCAAGGCGAACGGTGCGCCAATGAGAAGATTGTGGGCCAGCCAGAAGGGCGCGGCCACGAGAAAGACGATCTTCATCCGCGTCGTTGATCGCTGGGTCCGCGCAATGAAAGAAGATGCACCGCCGCAAGCGGCAAGGCCGGACAGGATTCCATGCCAGGTCGCCACGGTGAGCAACAGCAGCGCGAGCAACGTCGCGCCGTCGAGCGCGAGCTTGGCAACCCGGTCACGAACCACCAGCGCGACGGTGAGCTGCATCAGGGAAAGAAGGCATGCGGCCGAAGCGGTAGGCGCGCCGATCAGCGCGAAGTGAAGCGCGAATGCGCCCGCGCCCGCGCCCTGCACCATGAGCGCTCCCCGGCGCGAGGGTAGGAGCGGCCAGCTCACCACGCAGCCGAGACCAACAGCCCCGAATAGGATCGCAGCTAACCCGGTGCTCGCAAACGTTTGATCGAGGAAAAGCGACATGCACGCTCGCGTCGGGGTTGGTCCGGCTTCCACCGTGAAGGAAGAAGGTTAATGTGGCGTTGTCGTCGACCGCTTTCCCATCGCGAGTCCCGGCCACAATGGCATTTGGCTTTTGACGAGGACTGGTTCATTCTGCGTCCAGCGCGGCGCTCTTCCCCTTGGGTTCCGCCCTTGTTTGGACCAGGACAATGGTGCGTGACGCTTTCAAGCTTCTCGCCATCTCGACGTCGCTCGTGCTTTCTGGCTGCGTCAGTCCGCGAGAAATGGCCGCTCGCCATCGGGCGGCGTGTGCGAGCTACGGCTTCCAGCCTGGAACGGAGAGCTATGCGAATTGCCTTCTCCAGCTCGACGTAGGTGATTACGGCTACGGCCATCATAGGGGTGGCGTGCCGTTGTTTCCCGCCCGGCATCAGGCGCCCGCGCCGCCTCCGCCTATCGCCACGCAGGACTAAGGTCGGCTAAAGTTCACTGATGCCCCATCGTCCTGACCTATTGATCTACGCACTTTCGCTCGGAAGCGCAGCGCCCGTGGCGGCTCAGCAGGTGGTGCCCGCCAAACCACGAACCGCCGCGGGTGCGTCGAAGTTCGTCCAGGACATGCTGACCCGCGGCACAGCCGTCGCAAAGCCTTGGCCGGGTTTCGTGCGGAACAGCAGGATCACGAGCGTAGGAGTGAAAGGTGGTTGCCTCGTTACGCTCACGCTCGCCGACAAAAGCGCCCTCAGCGTGAAACTAGATCAGGTGGTTGCGATCCGACCGCTTTACTCGGCCAACGCGCCCCAGGCGTCGGTGGAGATCAAAGGGGGCGCGCAGCCCTACGAGGGTCTCGATATATTCGTCGGGGACAACGACGCGGTGCGCCGCGTCGGTGATGCCCTGGAGTTCATGCGCCAGTCCTGTGATCCATCGGCGAAGACTGGTTTCTAAACCGGCCAGCGGCGTCTCACCGACTTTTGCGAGGGCGGCTTGATCCGCACCCGACCAAGTTGGCCAACACCGTTATAATCTCATTCTAACCGTTGCGCGCACCGTCGTCGGCGCGCCGGGCATGATGTTGTTGTCGTTGTAGGCGGACGAGAAATAATCGCTGTTAAGCAGATTCTCGACGTTGATTTGCGCCTCGATCTGGGGGGTGAGCTTGAAGAATGCGGCGGCATCGACGCGGGTGAAGGCGGGCAGGATGGCGGTGTTGCTGATGGACGTGAAGCTTTTCGACTGGTGGTAGACACCGGCGCCGGCCCCCAAGCGTGGGGTGAGGTCGTAACGCGTCCAGAGCGAAGCCTGTTGTTTTGGAACCAGCGGAACCTCGCGCCCGGCCGGGGCGGCACTCGTCGTTTTGCGAATTGTCGCGTCCTGCAGCGCATAGCCCGCGCTGATCTGCCACTGGGGTGTGATCGCGCCGCTAAGGCCGAGTTCGAGCCCTTTGCTGCGCTGCGCGCCCGTGAGCACCGTCCGTGCGGGGTCATTGGGGTCGGCCGCGCGGGTGTTGGTGCGGTCAAGCTGGTAGATGGCGGCGGTCAGGTTCAGCGTCGGGCGGATATCCCATTTGAGGCCAAGCTCGTAATTGTCGAACCTCTCCGGCTCCAGCGCGGCGCTGGTGACATCGAGCGATGAGAATTGATCCCCCGACTGCAGCGAAATGATGGAGGCCCGCGACGAGCGCCGTCTTCTGCGCTTCCAGAAGCAGATGGCCGGATACAAGCTGCTCATCATCGACGAACTGGGCTTTGTGCCGCTCTCCAAGACCGGCGCCGAACTGTTGTTCGAGCTGATCTCCCAGCGTTACGAACGCGGCTCCACCTTCATCACCAGCAACCTGCCCTTCGACGAATGGACCGAAACCTTCGGATCTGAGCGTCTCACAGGCGCGCTCCTCGATCGCCTGACCCATCACGTCAGCATCCTCGAGATGAACGGCGAAAGCTATCGCCTCGCGCACAGCCGGGCCCGCAAGGCCAAAACCAGACCCTGAAAATTACACCAATGCCGGGGGGAGTGGCCCTCGGGCTACGCCCTCACGCCACTCCCCCCGGCATGTAACACGATGGCCTGGTTTTACGCCGCCGAATGGCCGACTTTTGCTCCGCCGTTGACAATCGAGGCACGGCTGCAGAATCGCGACAAGGGCAACATCAACTGGACGGTCGGCGGTGCCTGGTTCAAGGACAAGATCAGCCTGTTCAGCACGCTGGACGGCGCCGACACCTTCCGTACCGTGTTCGAAGCGAACTATCTGCAGCGGCGCGAAAGCCTCGCGGCCTTCGCAGACGTCGATTTCAAGGTCGCGCCGCGCCTTCGTGCCGATCTGGGCGTGCGCATCAGCAACGAAAAGAACCGCTTCAGCGGCTACACGCATGATCTCAACCCCTATGGCGTGTCGATCGGATCGCTGGTGTTCGCCCTGCCCGCCGAATTCGACAACAAGCTCAGTGAGACGAGCCCTTCGGGTCGCGCCACGGTCACGTATGAACTGAGCGAGGATGCACGGGTCTATGGCTCGGTCGGACGCGGCTTCCGTGCCGGCGGTTTCGACGGCAGCACGATCTGGTCGACCCCCGAAGCCGATGCATTCAAGTCGGAAAGCGTATGGGCCTATGAAGGCGGGGTGAAGTTCATGCCTGCGCGCGGCCCTGTGCAGTTCGAAGTTGCGGGCTTCTATTATGATTTCTCGAACATTCAGGCCGGTTCCTTCCGCACCTATGATGGCGCCACCACCAGCGTACGCACCAATGTGGGCAAGGCGCGCAGCTATGGCGGCGAGGCCAGCTTCACGATCCGCCCGGTGCGCCCGATGACCATCAATTTCGGCGTCGCGCTGCTCGACACGAAGGTCACCGCGATCGAGGCGATCACCGCTGCCGAAAAGGCGCGCCTGGGCAACGACTTGCCGTTCGCGCCGAACATGACGCTGAACGGCTCGATCCGCTACGAGTTCGCGCTGAACGATCGCATGACGCTGACGCCTCAGGTCGATGCCCGCTACGTCGATGCCTATTATGGCGATCTCGACAATACGGCGCCGGTCGGGGACTTCGCGCTCGTCAATGCGCGCATCGATCTCAAGATCGACCAGCGCTGGACCGTGGCCGGCTTCGTGCGCAACATCGCCGATGTCGATTACACGACCGGCGGATCGGCGACGCAGGCATTCAGCGGCACGCCGCGCACCTGGGGCGTTTCGCTCGGGGCGCGTTTCTGATGGCGCTGACGCGGCGCGGCGTTCTTGCGGGATCGGCGGCGGGCGGGCTTTTGCTCGCCGCCGGTCCCGCCGGGGCAAAAACGAACATGGTCTTCGCGCATGGCGTGGCGAGCGGCGATCCGCATGCCGACAGCGTCCTGCTGTGGACCCGCGTGACCGATCCTGCCCATGGGCCGGTCAGCGGCACATGGGAAATGGCCGAGGATGAACTGTTCACGCGCATCGCTGCGCGCGGATCGTTCAGCACATCGGCGGCGCGGGACCATACGGTCAAGGTGATCGCCTCCGGCCTGAAGGCGGGCCGCGAATATTTCTACCGCTTCCGTGCCATGGACACGGTATCGGCGATCGGGCGGGCAAAAACCCTGCCAACGGGACGCATCGATCGTCTCGATATCGTGCTCGCCTGCTGCGCCATGTATATGTTCGGCGAATTTCACGCCTACCGGGCCATTGCCGATCGGGAAGCGGTGGACCTCATCCTCTTCGTGGGCGACTATATTTACGAATATGGCGCCAACTCGATGCCCGCACTCATGGATGTTCGGGCGATCGAGCCAACGCACGACACGGTCACGCTCGCCGACTATCGCGCACGCTATGCACAGTGGCGTCGTGATCCGGCCCTGCGCGACGCCCATGCCCGCGCGTCGTGGATTTGCATGTGGGACGACCATGAAATCGCGAACGACGACTGGATGCATGGTGCCCAGCATCACGATCCGGCGGCCAACGGCGACTGGGAGGAGCGCAAGGCTGCGGCGGTTCAGGCCTATCTGGAATGGATGCCGATCCGCGATCCTGTCACTTCCGATCCCTATGGCATCACCCGCAGCTTCGCGTTCGGCGATCTCGCGACGCTGGCCCTGCCCGAAACCCGGCTCAAGGCCCGCCAGCAGCAATTGTCGCTGGCCAAGGATCTCGACTGGCATGTTGTCGACCGGCGCGGCAGTGGGGAGCGGGTGATATCCGACCCGGCGGAACTCAAGACACTCGACCTCAAGGCCCTGCCGCAAGGCGTCACGCGCGAACCCGATGTCGCAGCCTTCCGCGAGAAACTTGCCGATCCCGCGCGCGAAATGATCGGCGCGGAACAATGCGCATGGCTGGCGGACGAACTGAAGGCCCATAAGGATGCTCGCCGCCCGTGGTTCCTGTTCGGCAGCGCGACCATCCTGTCCAGCTACGTCTATCCCGATCTGACGAAGTTTCCCGATGGCAAGGTAGCGCTGGCGCCGATGTACGCCCTGACGCGCTATGGCCTGCCGCTTCTCAATGTCGATTCCTGGGACGGCTATGCCGGCGAGCGGGACAAGCTGTACGACCAGTTCGAGAAAAGCGGCGCGAACCTGCTCGTGCTGTCGGGCGACAGTCACATGGCCTGGATCAACGAACCCCATCGCGGGGACCGCCGGATTGGTCTCGAGCTTTCCGCCTCCACGCTGACCGGTCCTTCGATCGGGGAACTGCTCCTGCCGTCGGGGCCGGTCGGCGACGCCTTTGTCCACGACAATCGCGATATACGCTGGTGCGACACCAATGCCGTTGGTTTCGTAACGGTATCGCTGACACGCGACCGGGTGGAGGCCGACTTCGTCCGCGTCCTAACGCCGCGCCAGGCGATCGGAAAGCTCGACATCGCGCGCCATGCCAGCGCACGGATCGCCGAAGATGGGTTGAGCGGCTGGGAGATCAGCTGACCGAACGGCACTGCGTCGGAGCGATCCGGCGCAGTGCCAGCAGGCCGATGAGGCCAGCCAGGCATGAGGGCAGCGCGTAGATCGCCCGCAAGGTGGTTTCGCCTAGCCCATGCGCGGCACCCGGCAGGAAGCCGATAAAGGCGAGCGCCGTGAGCGCCCCGAAAACGCCCAGCGCGGCGGCGAGCTTGTTCGCGACATTGAACGGCGCATAGTGCGTGGCAGCAAAGCCATTGCCGCCCGATCGCACCAGATCCGACACCATCGCCCGCAGCAGCTATATAGTCCGCACCCCATGCGAAACTGCGGATGAGCAGATGGGCCAGCAGCAGCGCCCCGGTCCACCCGTGAATCCCCAGTGCCTCCTCTATGAAGAAGAGCGTCACCG
The DNA here is from genome assembly GCF_001556015.1 of Novosphingobium sp. CCH12-A3. Taxonomy (NCBI): domain Bacteria; kingdom Pseudomonadati; phylum Pseudomonadota; class Alphaproteobacteria; order Sphingomonadales; family Sphingomonadaceae; genus Novosphingobium; species Novosphingobium sp. CCH12-A3. The sequence continues at coordinate 7,484 of NZ_LSIA01000308.1, forward strand.
CCCCTTCTGCCGCGTCGGCGGCGCCGAGCGCCCGCATAGAGCAACAGGATGAGCACCAGTTCCCGGCGCAGCAGTATCGGGACCAAGGAGTCTCGATTGCCTTGGTACATCCACATCGACGAGGAAAAGACCGCGAGGTCGCTGGCGCTCAAAGGCGCTTTTCTTGCTCCTTTCATGAACGGCTTGTCGCTGACATGGAACGACCGCCTTGCAGGATCTGATGATGATTGAGTTACAAATTACGACGCGGACTTTTTTGTACGAGAGATTCTATCCGTAAAACTGACTCACGGCATAGCAACCGGGCACAACAACTATCGGCTCGGGCGAAAATAGTCTCTGAGCCAGACCCAATATCGTCATTTGCTGCACAATGCCCGATGCTCGCCTGCGAACGTTCCCCTTACCGAAAAGCTTGGGCTACTTACTGAGCGCAGACGGACCAATACACAGCCACGCCTGATCTCTCTCGCGAAATTCGGACCTACACCGCACCTTGACCGCCATCATAAGCGTCAGGACACAATGCAACATGTCCGCCGCCCAAATGTCATCAAATCGACCCGAAACGGACCGGAAATCGCAACTTTTTTCATTTAACGCGATGCTGCAAGTGCGAAATTGCGCGCTGCTTTGGGGATATTGGGTCATGAATATTTTGCACACGCGTTCGCGCGCCTGCCTGCTTGGCAGTGCCGGCCTGCTCGCTCTGGTAGTAAGCGCGCCCGCTTTTTCGCAGACGCCCACGCCCGCAGCAGACCAAGCGGCGCAGGTCGATGGCGAGGCAACGTCCATCGTCGTGACCGGTGTTAAGGCCACGCGCTCTGCGACCGCCATTACCACAACCGAAATCCAGAAGATCCTGCCGGGCGTTGCGCCTTTCAAGGCGATCCAAACCCTTCCCGGCGTCATGTATGTGACCGCTGATCCGTGGGGCAACAACGAGCAGAACGCCTCGCTCTTCATCCATGGCTTCAGCGCTCAGCAGTTGGGCCACACCCTGGACGGCGTACCGCTGGGCGATCAGAGCTACGGCAATTTCAACGGCCTTTCACCCCAGCGCGCTATCATCTCCGAAAATGTCGGCAGCGTCGTCGTCGCCACCGGTACCGCGGAACTGGGCATCGCATCGACCAGCAACCTGGGCGGCGGTATCGAGAATTTCTCCAGCGATCCGCGCGCGCAGATGGGCGCACAGCTGAACCACACTTTCGGCAGCTACGGCACGGCGCGCACTTTCGTCCGTCTGGACAGCGGCGAGTTCGGCAACGGCAATAGCGGCTATGTCTCGGTTCTGCGCCATCGTGCGCGCGCTTGGGATTTCCGCGGCAAGCAGAAGGGATGGGCCGCCAACGCCAAATTCGTCCATGACGACAGCAATGGCAAGCTGACCGCCTATTTCAGCTATTCCGACAAGCAGGAACCCAATGAGGACGCGACCACCGTCTTCAAGAACCCTACCAATGCGGCGCAGGCCTATCAGCCCTATACCCGCCCCTTCTTCTACCCCGATTTCGACGGCGCGGTCGCTTATCTGAACGCCAGCGGCAATGTACCGGCCGCCGAAGCGCAGAATTATCGCAACTATTACAGCGCCGCGATCCGGACCGATTATCTGGGCTACATCAAATATCAGGCCCATCTGTCCGACCAAGTCGACTGGTCGAACCAGGTATATTATCATAATAATGACGGCGCGGGCATCGTCGCCGGACCGATCACGGTCGCGGGCCTGCCCAACCTGTTCTCGCTCTATTTCCCCGGCCAGAATCTGAAGACGGCCACCGGCAATTCGGGCTATGCGATCCGTACCACCGAATATCGCATCGATCGCGGCGGCATCCTGTCCTCGATCGACGCGACGCTGGGCAACCATCAGATTCAGCTTGGTGCGTGGTACGAATATAACAGCTCGGCCGCCTATCGGAACTGGTATGCGCTCGATGTGACCCGGCCGCAGGACTACAACCCCTATTCGCTGCCGCCGCATGATCCGCTGTTCACCCAATATGCCAGCGAGATGCGCACCAATGTTCTGCAACTTCATGTGCAGGACAGCTGGCAGGTCACGCCCAGCCTGCTGGTCCAGGGCGGCTTCAAGTCCAGCCTGCAATTTGCCAGCGGCACCTTCCCGGTCCAGCCGATCATCGGATCGCTGCCTGGTTCGGCAAGCGCCCTGCCCGAAGGCGAGATCAACACCAAGCGCTGGTTCCTGCCCGCGATCGGCGCGAAGTGGGACTTCACCGACAGCGAGCAGGTCTATGTCAACGTGCAGAAGAACCTGCGCCACTTCCAGCCTTATGGTGGCGGCGGCGTCACGCCGTGGAGCAGCGGCAGCCAGGCGGCATTCGACAATCTGAAGTTCAATGGCCGCCCCGAAACCTCCTGGGTCTATGAAATCGGCCTACGCAGTCGCCGGACCATCGACAGTTCGTTCCTGACCGGGATCGAAGCGCAGGTGAACTATTATCATGTCGATTTCAGCGACCGCCTGCTTGGCATCACGCCTCCCGGCGCGATCGGCGGCATCGGCGGCGGTGGCATCAGCGGTATCGACGCGGCGCTGACGCTGCGCTTCGGGCAGGTCTTCTCGCTCTACAACGCCGTGTCCTACAACCGCTCCATCTACGACAGCGACTATAGCACTATCACTGGCGCGGCGACTGGCACGCGGATCGGCGGCATCGCGACCGTGGGCGGCGTCGTGCCCACCGGCGGCAAGCTGATCCCTGTCAGCCCGAAGTGGATGAACAAGACGGTTGCGACGCTGACGCTCGGCGATTTCGATGCCCAGATGATCGGCGACTATGTCGGCCGCCGTTTCACCACCTTCACCAACGATGCATCGGTCAAGTCGGTGTTCCAGGCCAGCGCCCGGATCGCCTATCGCCTGCCCGCCAGCATAGTCGGCCTGCAAAAGGCGGAGATCAGCCTGAACGTCACCAACCTGTTCGACACGACGGGCGCATCGACGGTGCAGGCGAGTGCGAACACCAACAATTACAATGTCTACCCAATCCCGCCGCGCCAGTGGTTCGCCACCTTGTCGGTAAACTACTGATGCAGGACAGGTCGGTATCCCGCCGTTCGCTGCTTCAGGCGGGTGCCGGCCTGTCCTGCATCAGTAGTTTACCGACAAGGT
>NZ_LSIA01000309.1:0-6703 GCF_001556015.1 Novosphingobium sp. CCH12-A3
ATCATCGACATAGCGCCGCTCGCCAGCGTGCCACGTATCTCGATGTTGGGCCTGTTCCCGACATTTCAGTCGGTGCTGGCACAACTCCTGATGCTTGCCGTGATCGTGATCGGGTTTGCCTGGAACCGCCGCGCCAAGCCGCGGGCGGGCGGGCCGCTAGCCTACTAGCGGCAGGGCAGACAACGCCCCTCTCTAAAGCGTTGCCGCAACCCTGACCGTGCATCGCACCGTCTCACGCGCCTTGGCTCGCAATGTAACGGGAGGGCGGCGGGGAAAGCGCCGCCCTCGGGCCATTTACGCGGCCATCTTGTCGCAAGCCTCGGCGCACTTGCGACACGCGGCGACGCAATCCTCCATGCCGTCCAGCCCTTCGCAGCTCGACGCGCACGCCCGGCAAATCTCGGCGCACTCGCGGCAGATATGCCGGTGATGCTCAGATTTCCGCGCCATGAAGTCGATCGCGACCGCGCAAATCTGCGCACAATCGGCCATGATCTTCATGTGCTGCGGCTCGGCATGTCGGCCTCCCGCCTCAAGGCAATGGTTCATCGCCATGTGGAGGCAGGTGACATGGCATTCGTGGCAGGCGTCCATGCACGCCTTCATCTCGGGATCGATCTGATGCATCATTCATCTCCAGCTGAGCCCCCGCCCATTTGAAAATACGCGGCGCGCGCGCGTACCCCTTACCTCTCTCGATCAAGCCAGCTTGCTGGAGATGGCTTTGATCGCTTTAAGCCCCGATCCGAACCTGGCGATTGCCTCGCGGTTTCTCTCCAGCTCGCCGTAGGGAAGATACGATATGTCGAGATCGGCGACGCGGCTGAACGCGGGACGCTGTAACTGCGCGCGGACATCCGCCTCGCGGGCGTCGGGTGCGACCAGAAACAGCCCTGCGGTCGCGTGGAGGGCGCTGCCGCTCAGCGCCAAGTCGAGCATGCGCACAATGCCCGAGTAGATCGACGTCGAATGCTCGACCTCGAACGCTGCCGCGACGTGATCGCCGCCGCGCTCAAGCCACAGCACGTCGATTAGACGGATGGAATCCGCCCCCTTCGAGGTTGCGATGGAGGCGGGCAGGTGCTCAAGGCACCCATGTCCCAACGGCGATCCATTGAAGGCACGGCTGCGGTCGTTCGATGCGATCCACACGTCATAGCCGAGCGCGAGTCCTAGATCGCGAAGCCATGCTTGGATTTCAGTATGGGTGCGCTCGTTCTCGCCTTCGCGTAGCGCCGCCTTGCTGAGCGTGCGCGCCTCCTCGCGCGCCGTCTCAAGCCGTTGTCCCCAACTTGCCAGCGCCTCGCCGCTAACATCGAGAGGAGGGGCCGGGTAGCGATCGAAGCCGATGTCGAACAGCAAGCCGCCAATCGCACCCAGGTCGTTCGATAGCAGGTCGCGGTGGCGATCGTTCAAGTCGAGTACACCCGACCGCATCGCCAGAAAATGCTCCCAGCTCCCGAGCTTCACCTTCGAGCCGGTCAGCGCGTTGTAGCCTTTGACGATCGCGGTGTTGAAGGGCGGCACCAGCGTCGGGTGAAGAAAATAGAGCAGGTTGGCGACCGCGGGCCCGAGCCCCTTGATCTTCAAGCGATCGATCGTGTGGATATGGCCAATAATTTCCTCGGCCGTGTCGCAACACGAACAGGCGTCGAGCAAGCGACCGAACGCCCGCTGGTTCTCCGGGTTTTCGTAGATATCGGGTATGCGGAGCTTCGGCTTCCAGAGAAAGGCATGGTCAGCGCCTTTGAAAATTTGACGCTGCTCGGCGACGGAATGAACGACCGTTTCGAGCGACGATCCCCGGTAGGCGACGCCGAACGTGCCGCGCTCGATCTCACCAACGACCTGGCCAATACCACGCCGGATCGAGCGGAAGTTTTTCAACCGTTCGTCCCACAGAAACCAGCTTCGGTAGGTTGCGCCAGGATCGTCACGCCAACGGGCAATAAGACGACGAACGAGGCCACCGTGATCCTCTCCGGTAGTAATTTGGTCGGGTTGCGTGGCCATATTGTCGGTGTGATCCCCATTCGCTGAACCAAGACCTAAGCCCCTGGCCGGTGACCGTCGAGCTTCTTGATTCAGCATACCGGACCGCGATGTTCCGCATCTGTTCAGTTTTTGGTATAACGTGACAACGGCGGGGATGCTCGGTTTGATGGTGAGCCGTGACCATCGTGCTTGCCATCCAAAGTTGGCTAAGGGCTATTTAGTACACGGTAGCCTCGACCATTTCGCGACCTGACGGTCAGTCGGCTGCTCCATATCGCATCAAGCGGTGATAGCCTAAAGCCGGACAGTCTATTTGGGAGATCATGAATGAACACCGGCGTGAAAACGATTATGCTCATGTCGATCGCCGTGCCTGTTGTGGCGTGGGCTCAGCCGGTCGCCCGCGATGCCGATACACGGGCCGTGGAGGCTGTGCTCTCACGGTACAAAAACGCGATCGAGAAGCTTGACGTCGCTGGAACCGAAAAACTGTTTACGATTGACGCGCGGGTCTTCGAGACAGGAAGCCCTGAAGGAACCTACGCCACCTACCTCGCCCATCATCTTGGTCCCGAGCTGCGGCAGTTCAAATCGTTCCGCTTCTCCGACTACAAGGTCGACGTCCGCTTCGAAGGGTCGGTTGCCCTTGCGACCGAGACCTACCGTTACCGAATCGAGCCAAGAACCGGCGAGGCCGCCGAAAGACTCGGCGTCGCCACAAGCGTGCTGAAAAAGGTGAACGGAGGATGGAAGATCGTGTCCATGCACAACAGCGCTCGGAAACCGAAGGGCAGCTGACGGACGCAGGCGGGGGCTGGCGTGCGAACGTTTTTCGCAGCACCGGATTAGCGACAAGGCGATGTGCTTTCGGCAGATTGCGCTAGACCGGCATACTCATGATGTCCTTGTAGGCCGAAAGCACTTTATTACGAACTTGCAACGTTGCCTCGAATGCGATCGAGGACTCCTGCCGCGCGAGCATTACCTTCGCAATGTCGGTTTCGTCCCCGCGTTCGTAGGCGACCGTCAAAGCACCAGCGCGCGCATTGATCGCGTTAATTTTTTGAAGCTGCGTCTGAAAAGTAGAGGCGAAGCCGCCTGGCTCCGCGTGTCCTGGCTGCGACACGCCCGCCGCTCCGCTCACCCCTGAGACGGAATTTGGGCTATCCACCGTTCCCAGCGCGGTGTTCATCGCTGCGTCAAAAGCCGCTCCTCTCGCAGCCGCGGAAACGGCGACAGAATTCGGGTTGCTCGCTATATTCCGAAGCGCCGCGTTCTTGTCGAGGACGGCGTTCCGCAGGGCCATAACGTCGTTGATGGAGATGCTGCTCATATTCACCCCGGTGCGACTTCTATCGCATCTGTATGATCGCACTGTAAGCATTAGAAGATGGTTAACGACGCTTAGTATTGATTGCCTGATCGTGAAGCCATGCGCCGACCTCTAATTGGACCCGCCCAAGCGTGCCACGGTGAGGACCGGGCCGGATTGTCTATTGTCAATTGCTTGGCGGAATAGATACGCGGCCACTACGGGGCGACCTTAATTGTGCATCGCACTGTGGCACGCGCCCGATTCGCCGCTTTGCTGCAACCCTCGATCGTTTCACGATTGGCCGTCACGATCTTGTCGGCCGCGACGATCGCGCGGAACTGTGCGGCGTCGGCGCTCTGCATCATCCGCTGACCTGCCTCCCAACGGGGCATGTCAAGCGTCCGCGCCGCCATGCGCTCGGGCCATCGCCAGCTCGCCGGCGCGAGCTCGCGCGCGACGAGGCCCGGCACGATCGCCCATGCGAGGATGCCGGCCGCTACCCCGCCCAAGGCGAACCATAGCTGCCGGTTTCTCTGGTCGGCGCGTGTCCATGCGGACCCGGCGATGGCGCGAAGCTCGGCCATGACGCGGGCCTTGTCCTCGCCCGCCTTGGCGAGCGCCGCCTGATCCTCGCGCCGGGCGGCGTTGCCCACCGCGGCGATCCGTTGCGCCATCTGCTCCGGCGTCATCGCCAGCGCCGGACTCCGCACGATCACGTCGTTGATGAGCGCGACGCGGGCGGCCGTGGCGTCCACGCCCTGCTGCATCCGCCCTAACGTCTCGGTGTAGTCGGGAACGTCGATCGCGCCGCGCTCGGCCGCCAGACCCTCCACGGCGCGGCGCAACAGCGCCAGCTCGCCACGCATGGCCTCGAACGCCTCGGCCGCGTCGGTTCCGCCCTGATCGTCCTCGTCCGTCACCCGTCCCCCTTACCGGCTCATGCCACGATCGCGGTCGCGGCCTTGTCCGACCGACTGCGCCAGCTCCTGCCCGATCGACCGGCCCCGCTCCATGTTCAACGCCAGCTCGGGCGCGTGCCGCTTCAAGGCGGATTCGAGCTGCGGGTCGCGATGCAACCCGCCCGCGATGCTCTCCATGCGCTTGCCGAGCTTCTCCGCGCCCGCGCGGTCGCCGGCGCGCTCCATACTGGCCCGCGCCGCCTTCATGTCCTGCCACTGCTCCACGAAGCGCCCCGCACGCTTCTCCGGGTCGATACGGACCTAGCGCTCTACCTCCATCGCCTTCGCCGCGCCGCCCGTGTTCCCTTCGGCCGCGGCGCGTGCGAGCTGGGGGTCGCGCTCGATCGCGCTGGCGAGGTCGCGCGCGCCATTCGGTCGCACCTGGTCGAGCGCGTCGCCCGCCTTCGCCAGCGCCTGTTCCTGGTGCGCCAGCACCGGCAACCCCTTCTCCCGCATCCGGCCTATATCGGCCGCGGCGCGCCCATAGCGTTCGATCGCACGGGCCTGCGAGGGCGCCAGCGGCCGATCGGCCGCGATGCGCTCCGGCGACGTCGTTTTTTCCGACGTCGGTTTCGGCCGGAACCCGGCGAACATGCCCCTGGCCTTGTCGCGCACCTTCTCCGCCACCTGACGCGCGAGTTCCGGGAACCGGATCTCGCGCCGATCGGCGAACGCACGGGCCTGGTCCTGCTCGGGCCGCGCATAGTCGCCGGCCATGTCCTTGCCCCGGTCGCGCGACATGGCGCGGACGAGCTGGCACTGGTCGGCGAAGTCGTCGCGCCCGTAATGGAGCTGCACGTCATCACGATGCCGCGACATGCCGACATAGGCGCTGTGGCGGTCCATGCCGGGGGTGGCGAGGACGTGGGCGTGATCGACGGTCACGCCCTGCGCCTTATGGAAAGTGGCGGCGTAGCCGTGATCGACCGCGGCATAGTCCTTTGCGTCGAACGCGACCCGCGCGCCGCTGTCGAGCCGAACCTTCATCCCCTCGGCCGATACCTGCTCGATCGTGCCAAGCGTGCCGTTCTTCACCCCTAGCGACCGCTCGTTCCGCAGGAACATCAGGCGGTCGCCGCGCGCGAACGCGCGCGTCCCCCGGTCGGCGCTGAACGTCACGTCGTCGCCAAGGTCGCCGGTCGCGCGAAGTCGGCCGCGCGCTTCCTCGTTCAGCTCGCGGACCTCGGCGTTGGTGTGGGTGAGGATGATGCGGGATTTGCCCGGTTCGGCCTGGCGCTGCCGATCCCAGCCATCGACCAGCTCGCCCCGCGCCTGCTCGCGCGTGTCGGCCGCGTGGACCATGCCCTTGCCGTCATAGGCGTGGATCGCCTCGCCGGTGCGCCCGGTCGCCAGCGCGCGGGTGGCGTCGCGCTGCCAATCCTCGCGCTGCCGGCGAATCTCGGTGATCTTGGCCCCGGCGTCACGCGCCTGGCTCAACACCCGCTCCATCTGGCGCGAGCCGATCATGCCCGCCTCGTCCACCACCAGCACGTCACGCGGGCCTAGCTGCTCGCGCCCCTGCCCCCATGCGTGCTCAAGGCTGGCGAGGGTGCGGGACTGGATGCCGGACCCGCCCTCAAGGTTCTCGGCCGCGATCCCCGACAAGGCCGCACCGCGCACCTGGTAGCCCTGCCGCTCCCAAGCCTCGCGCGCGACGCCCAACATCGCGGATTTGCCGCTGCCGGCGTAGCCGACGACCGACGCCAGCCCCTTGCGGCCGGTGATATGGTCGAGGGCGTCGCGCTGCTCGGCCGACAAGACGAGCCCCCTGCCCTGGGCCGCGCCGATCGCGGCGTCACGCTGGCGATCGGCGATGCCGTGACCGTCGCGCGCCGCCAGCGCGCCGGCGCTGCGCTCGAGCCGGGCCTCCACCGCGATCATGTCGCGCGACGTGAACCGCTCCTGGTCGCGTCCGTCCTTCCCCAACGCGACCAGCTCGGGGCTGGCGCGCACCGCGGTCATCACCTGGTCGAACTGCTCCTTGCCGTCGCTGTGCCGGAACGCGAACACGGCCAGGTCGCGGGTGGTGAACGTCGCCTGCTGCCGGGTGATCGCGTCCAGCGCGATCGACGGGTTGGCGATGATCTTCTCGCCATTGTCGCGGGCGATGCGCGCGTGATCCTCGATCCGCTCGGCCTCAAGCCCCTGCTCCGGTCTGCGCGATGCTGCCGGGCCGATCTTGTGCTGCGGCTCCAGCGCGATCCCCTGCGCCTCATAGGAGCGATGGTCGATCCGCCCTTCAAGCCCCAGCTCGGCCATGCGCTCGTTGACGTGCGCGCTCCACGCCTCGCGCCAGTCCTTCAACAGCTCGGTGCTGTTCCAGCCCCGGTTTTTCTTCCCGAGCCCCTCCGGCCCCACATCGCGCATCGCCAGCATCACAGGGGGCGTTTGCGGGAGGGGGCGGAATCCTACGCTAAGGATTTGGGCCAGCGAT
>NZ_LSIA01000031.1:0-776 GCF_001556015.1 Novosphingobium sp. CCH12-A3
GGGCGAAGGCGGAACCTCCGGCCAGAAGCCCGGCGGCAATTGCCGCGCTGGCAAGATAATGTCTCATTTCAAGTCCCCTGGTACGCCGACTAGAGTCGCTGATCTTGGGTCAGGACGTGCGAACCGACCCGCGAGAAGACCTAAGGGAAATTACATAACCAAATCTTAAAGGATTTAAGGTATCGATTAACCACCTGAAACGACTTCCGAATTTTTGATTCAGGCCGACCTGGCTGAAAGTGACCAATCTACGGCTTTGGTCTGCCCTTCCCGAGTAACGCTTGGTCCCACACGGCGATTCGTTGTTCCAAGACGCTTAGAAAGCTTTGACAGATCGGACTGCAAAAAGTGAGCTGACCTAACACTCACTCTCTAGGCTCAGGATCTGTAATTGCAGAGCTAGGCGGTGTTGATCCCTTGAGGGTTTCATGGATCTGTCCGCACTGGCCGGACCGGAGCCTGGTCGTGCTGTATCGGGTCTCACAGAGGCGAACGTTGCATTGACTCGAAGCGGGCTTGTGAACCCATCCGGTAACCTTCGCAGATCGTTCGTCCCTGCGTTCCCCCGCAGGACACCGCCCTCGGATCAGCTTCGACGCTTCACCGCTGGCAAACAGGTTCTACCCTACCTCACGTCTGGAACAAAGTCCCGTCGCGCAGCATGGCATGCATGATGACCGCGAGGCGGCGGGCCAAGGCGACGCGAGCCTTCTTGAGACCTTGAAGCGTCCCGGGTTTTCTGGAGGCTCCTATTTGTGAGAAGGAGCTGTGATGAG
>NZ_LSIA01000310.1:0-34404 GCF_001556015.1 Novosphingobium sp. CCH12-A3
CGGGTCGCTCTCGCCGCCTGATTTAGCTTCGCCGCGGTCCTCGGCGTATGCTTACCCGATATCGCTGGGGCTCTGGGTAGGTGAGGGCGCGACACCCAACTCGGTGAGTGATGCAGAAAAGGCTCTGGAATTAAATGGCGACAATTCGCCTGCGCAGCTGAAGGCATGCCCTTGCTGTCATGAAGACCTCACGTGGGCGGTATCGGCCGACAAAACACAGATCGAAGTTCGATGCGTATCGGTAGACTGCCTCGTCAAGAAAAGTATGGCCCACCTGCCCGTGTGGACTGTGGATGATGATATTTATCGTACGCAGCCGACGCTACTTATCGGAACAGTCGACAAGTTTGCCCAACTTGTGCGTAAACAGGTAAGTGGACGCCTGTTCGGAATCGGAACAGAAGCGGATCCCCCGGCGCTGGTAATCCAGGACGAGCTTCACCTGATCTCAGGCCCTCTCGGTAGTCTGGCGGGACTTTACGAAGCCGCTGTTGATGAGCTCTGCCGTAAATCGTCTGGCCAGCGGGCAAAAATCCTCGGTTCAACGGCAACGATCAGACGAGCGGAGGAACAAATTCTGGCTCTTTTCGACCGGCAATCGTTCCAGTTCCCTCCACCCGGCCTCTCCCACAGCAACTCAGGTTTTGCCGTTGAGGATCGTAAAGCTCCCGGCAGGCGCTATGTTGGCGTGACGACTGTAGGTCGATCCGCCAAGTTTGTTCAGCAGGCGGTCGCCGCGTCATTGCTCCAATCTGCAGGGGACGACAGTATCCCTGAGCAGGTCCGCGACGGCTATTGGACGTTGGTCAATTACTTTAATTCATTGCGCGAGCTAGGGGGGGCGCTGTCGCTCATGCGAGACGACGTTGAGCGCAGCATCAGCGATTATACCTCACGGAGGCCCGGAGAAAATCAAAGGGACGCTGGAACGCAGATCGAGCTCACCAGTCGGGTGAGCTCCAGCGACATTCCCAAATACCTGAAGGACCTTGAACGGCACTGGCAGGACCCCGATCACATTGACGTAGTCCTCGCCAGCAATATGATCTCAGTCGGAATGGATGTGTCTCGACTTGGGCTGATGGTCGTCAATGGTCAGCCCAAGACCATTGCCGAGTACATCCAAGCGACGAGCAGGGTGGGGCGCAGCCGTAGCACTCCCGGCCTTGTCGTAACTCTGTTCAATGCTGCTAAGTCGAGGGACAGAAGCCGGTACGAGACGTTTTCGACGTGGCACCGGAGCCTCTACCGAGATGTCGAGGCAACGAGCGTGACACCGTTTGCACCGCGTGCCCGGGACCGGGCACTTCATGCGCCCTACGTGGCACTCGTCCGGCATCTAATTCCGGGAATGGAGAATCCATCGCAGATTGCTCACCACCAGGCTGAAGCGGAAGCCCTGCTGGAACGGATTGTAGATCGAATTCAGCGCATCGATGAACCGGAGGCCGTGCCTGCCCGCGAGCAGTTGGACAAGTTTCTCAATGAATGGTTCGATCGAGACAATCTCAAGGACTATTGGCAGGACTACGGCGATGCACTGCTAACATCTGCGGAAGCGGCAGCAGAGCGTGGTAACAGAGCTCGCTTCGCCAATCAGCGACCAACGCCGAATTCACTGCGTTCCGTCGAGGCATCCACCATGTTTGTCTTGCTTGAAAGCGCGCGCCCGGAAGGCAACGGACGATGAAGTCGATTGGAAAAATACGCCGCAGTCAGGTCCTTTCAAACGGTCCTGGTGCCATCATCGATTTCCGGGGAGACAGCGGAGCTCCGCTTTCGGTGGTTGCAGCAGGTCTGGAAGCCTGGGACAAGATGTCTGCTAAGCCAGGTCTGCTCAATGAACAGCGCATCAGCCATGATCCTTTGCAGGCGAGGTTGAAGGTTAAAGGCTTTCGGCTGCCGCCTGTCGGAAACGAAAAGGTGGGCACGTCGACTAGGCCAAGGCTACTCCCCGCTTATCGCTTTCCCGACTGGCATGTGTGCCCGAAATGCGACCGGCTTCAACGCAGCCGGTTCTGGAGTTCCGAACTCGATCGCCCTGAACTCTATTGCAGCGAGTGTACCACCGGCCGAGGCAAACGTGCCAGAAAGTCATTCGTTGTACCGGTGCGCTTCGTGGTAACGTGCGCGTCCGGGCATCTGCAGGACTTCCCTTGGGTGTCCTGGCCGCGGCACAATTCAGCCTGCTCTCGCAAGCGCCCTTTGAAGTTGATCGGGAAAGGCGCGGGCCTGAAAGGTCTTAGGGTTCACTGTACAGAATGCCTTGAAGAAAGGGACCTGGACGGCGCTCTATCACCCGGAGCGTTGGGTAAAATTCCCTGTGAGGGACGATCGCCGTGGCTGCAGGCGGCGGCAGCGGCTTGCTCAAATGAACCCGTTGCCATTCAGCGCGGTGCCTCCAACGCCTATTTCCCGGTGGTTGCGTCTGCGCTCGACGTGCCACCATTTGGCGGCACGTTTCGTGAATGGCTTGACGAGTTCTGGGCCGACCTGACGAGCCTCGCAGACAGGGCACAAGTTCCTGATTTCGTCAGAAAAAGGATTCATCCGTATTGGCCAGATCAGGCCATGACCCTGGAGCAGTTGACCTCGAAGATCCTTACGCTGCTTCACATTCTCGATGATGACAGTGGCGACTTACGCGTCAACGAGCACTTTATGCTCTGTTCAGGTGGCAGTACCGACGAACATTTCCCAGAGTTCAGGATCGTTCCTCAGAATCCGCCGCCACAACTCCTTGGCACGTTCGATCAGGTTGTGTCGGTAGAACGTCTCCGCGAAGTTCGAGCACTGAGAGGTTTCACACGCCTCAGCCCTGCCGAAAGCATCAGTAGCGTCCAAATCGCGCCCTTGTCCGAAACCCCGTTGAACTGGCTTCCGGCAATTGAGGTTCGAGGAGAAGGCATTTTCCTCAATTTCGATGAAAACCAAGTCACGAAATGGGAGAAAATCCCCTCTGTGGTCGCGCGAGCCAAGGTTGCCCATGAGGCGGCAGAACGAAGCTGGCGCGACCACAACGGTGATGAGCGCGAATTCCCGATGACGATTTCGCCACGCTTTCTACTCGTACACACAACGGCTCATGCCCTCGTTGAGCAGCTCTCGCTGGATAGTGGATACTCGACCGCCTCGATACGCGAACGACTGTACGTCTCCTCCGGCCACGGCGGCATGTGCGGCTTCCTTCTATACACCTCGGCGCCTGACTCAGACGGGACGCTTGGTGGGCTTTCCCGCAAGGGGCGATCCCGCGAACTTCTTCCCATTTTTTTGGGAGCTCTGCGTGGTTTAGAGTGGTGCTCGGCTGACCCGCTTTGCGGGAGTGGCATCCTGACACTTTCGGAGGGGTCCGGATCCGCGGCGTGTCACTCCTGCTGCTTTCTTCCGGAAACCTCGTGTGAGCATTTCAACCGCCACCTCGACAGGGCGATGCTGATAGGAACTCCAGAGGCTCCTGAAATCGGATATTTTCATGCACTGCTGAAGAACGAGGGCTGACATGGCACGAATGTACCCCGGAACGTTGCCCGAGCACGTTCTCAAAAACCCGAAGCTGTCGTCAGAAATCAAAGTGTACAATACGATCCGCGATAAGGTACCGGCCGATTATCGATGCTACTATTCCAGATCTTGGCACGAAGCCGACGGGTATGGTGGTGAGTTCGATGGCGAAGCGGACTTTATCGTATCCCATCGAGAGAACGGCTTGCTCTTCCTTGAGGTGAAGGGGGGACGCGTGAGCTGCAGAGAGTCTGACAACCAGTGGCTCACCACTGACAGAGACGATTTCACGTTCAAAATCACCAGTCCTGTGACTCAGGCCATGAAAAGTAAGCACCATTTTCTGAGGCGGCTGAAGGAGCGACTTGGCAGTCGCTATATCCGCGCTCGGCATGGGGTGATCCTGCCCGGAAGCACCCGCCCTAGCCGCGCTCTGGCACCGGACGCACCCCACGAAATAGTCGCCTTTGGCAACGACATGGCGAAGCTCGATCAGTGGATCATTAGCCGAATGTCCGGCGTCAGCGACGATCGCGAAATGCCATTGGGCCTGGACGGAGAGCAGGCTCTTGAAGAAATCCTTGCAGGCCACTTTGAACTGCAGGCTCACATCGGCTGCAGCTTGGCCGACGATGCAAAGGAAATTGAACGCCTGACCAGTGAACAAGCGTGGATTCTCGACTCGCTGGATCATAATCGGCAGCTCGCGATCACGGGCGGAGCTGGCTCGGGCAAAACGGTCCTCGCGATAGAGGCGGCTGTACGCTCGGCCGAAGGTGGGCGTAGGACTCTCCTCACGTGCTTCAATGTGCCGCTCGCGAACCACCTGCGGGAGCTCTGTTCCTCACATCCCAACCTTGTAGTCGCAGGCTTTCATTCGCTATGCGGAACGTTGTCGGAAAAGGCCGGCCTGCCGCTTCCGAAAAAGCAGGACGAGGACTTCTACCGAGACGTGCTTCCCAACGCGTTGGTCGAAGCTGTGGACCTTTTGCCTGAGCTCCGTTTCGACACGATCATCGTTGATGAGGGCCAAGACTTCAAAGACTCGTGGCTTGACGCGCTGAAGTTGACTCTTAGCAACTTGGATACGGGTCGATTCTACGTCTTTTACGACGACAATCAGCGCCTGTTCTCTCACGAGGCGAGCTTCGTGTCGGCCTTGCCTCAATCGGTCATTCCGTTGTCGAGGAATCTCCGTAACACGCGACGTATCCACACTGTGATGTCAAAATGGTACGAGGGGAAGCGTTCAATGCCCGCGGGGCCAGAAGGTGAACCCGTTGCCATCCATGAGTGCAGATCACTGGAGCACGCTCTGAAGACCGTCGCTGACCGTATCCGCACGTTGCTAACTTCAGGTCAGCTCAAACCTAGCGATATTGCGGTTTTGGACGCAGCGGGCTCTCTGGACCTTGGCGACAACATCGCCGGTGCGCGCGCTTGCCGCGCCGATGCAATCGGTAAAAACTGCGTCGTGGTGGATACTGTACGCCGCTTTAAGGGCTTGTCGCGACCTTGCGTCTTCGTGCTCGGCCTCGAGGGGCTCAGGGACCCCGAAAACATCTATGTCGCGACGAGCCGTGCAAACGTACTGCTGGAATTGGCGGGTAGTCCCGATGATATCGCCCGCATTATGTGTTTTGGATCAGAGAAGCGGGAGACTGCGGCATCGCGTGCTGTCTGAACACCTGAAAGGTGATAGTTTGTTGCGTCGGTAAAAGTGTGTTCTTGCCGCGGGGGCGAAATTATGAAGCTTAGCGCAATTTGGTGACGCAATCCGATACCCCGGATGGTCCGTGACTATCGCCACGTAAAAAGTGAGAGCTCTCTGTTGCCAACGCACAGGCGTCCGTTGAATTTCCTGTTCCCTGGCTCTGTTTCTGCTATGTTCCAATGGGCAATGAGATGAACGCCATTATGACGGATTTCGACATTCAAAGTGCCGAGGCGCACGGAAAACGTAAGTGGGAGGGGCTGTCTGAACTCGATCAGGCAATCCGCGACAATCGCCTGATGGAGTATCGGGTCAAGAAGTCTTGGGCCGACCCTTGGGGGCGTAGGCTGACGATTACTGTCCTGGTCGTCATTGCAGCAGGTTTCTCTTACTTAGCTGGCGGGTCATTCGGTCTGTGGTGATCATTGCAGATCACCACTCCTTTACGTCATCCGCTGCCTCTGCACTGGCACCTTGCGCTCCCTTTGTAACCGCGTCGAGACGTCCCCTCGATCGGCTGATCCTTTGGCGACCGGAAGCCTGAGCCCTCTGCACTTCGTCATGGAGATCGCGGGCGCCCACCTGGGGCACTGGACCGGAACTGCTTCCGCCGGTCTGTGCGTTCCGGCGCACTGACCCTGCGCCAGAGATGGCCGGACGGGATACGGACTCTCCGGGGGCCAGGACGAGGCGATCTTCGATGCCGTCACGAAGCTCCTCGGCATAGTTTTCAATGAACTTGGCCTGCAATGCCTGGCCTTCCGGGCTGAGCTGGAAGGTCACGTCATCGAACCGGGCATTTCCATAGAAGTCACGATTGCTCTCGATCTCGGCCAATCCCCATTCGCGGTATGCTTGCGATAGATTGAGGCTGCCTGCAGCGCTATTGCCCTCGAAGAAGGACGCTTGGCTTTCGAGGCGATTGGCGAGCTCGTCAGCTCGACGTGCCTCCATCGTGTAGCTCTGCGCTTCTGTCAGAGAGGCATTCATGCCGCTCGCGGTGCTCGAGATTGAAGAGCTTGAAGAGGTACTGACCGAGCGGATGAATCCATCGCGGGTACTCGACCAGTTTCGGCTGTCCGACATTTGGGACAGGCTCCCAAAGATCCGCGAACGGTCTTCCGAAGCGATGCCGATGTCGCTGTCAGTCCACGTGCGTGTCCCACCTCCCTTCAGGCCGACGTTGGCCGAAGCTACTCCGTTTGAGATGCCAGCTTTGGCGCCGGCCTCGCCGCCGAGGAACCAGGCCGTCGAGATGTCATCGGCCGCTCTGCGGGAAAGCCCGAATTGCCGCTGCAGACTGGTAGATGCCTGATCGACCTCGCTGAATGCCGTCTGGATGCTGTCGGAGTTCGAGGTGCCGGTCGCGCTCTCGAAGGATGCACCTCGGCTGAACTGGTCCCTGAGCTCGCGGAACTTCGTGACGGCGCTGGTCGTCGATTCCGTGGCGACATTGGCATAGGTCTCGCTGTTGGCGCGGGCTTGCGACGCCATGGTTGAAAGGCGCGCCGTGAACTCCTGGCCCAGCGTCGGCGTGAAGGGATAGCTGGAGGTCGGGATCTGGTCGTAGCTGCCATCCGGGAAGCTCGTGGTCATCGAGCCGGTGTCGCTGAATGTTCGCGTCTGCGGCGCGCCATAGGTGAAACTCGGGGCAATCGTGCCTTGGGCGAACTGACGCGTGAGGACGCTTGAGTTCTCGAAGCTGGTGTTGCCGAGTGACACGTTGCCGGTGCTCGCTTCCCGAGCGGCTTCTTCCGCCGCGTTCTGGCTCGGGTTGAGATAGCTCGTTGCGTGGTGCGAGATGGCCATGGCGCCCTTGGCCACGCCCCCTGCCAGGAACGGCACCGATACGATGAGATAGCCTGCCAGTAGGCCGATATCACTGTTGACGTCGGCCATGCCGGTAAAGCTTGCAAGGCTGAGGCCATTGCTGCCCGTGACCGCGCTCATGTCGGCGGCGCCCTTGTACATCAGCATCATGTGGAGGATCACGAACAGCGGCCCCCAGGCCGCGAGATAGAAGAAGCCCGTCACATAGCCCTTGAGGGCGATAGGCCCCGTCTTGGGAAGCAGGAAGAGGGGGAACAGCACCGGGAACAGGGCGTAGAACAACACGGTCAGAACGACGTTCAGGAGCGGGACCCACTTCATCGCGTTGCTCGCGATCGAACCATAAGTCCGCTCGGTCTGGATGTCGGCGCGAGTCTGTGCGTAGACGTCGACATTGCCCGCGCCGCTGCTACCGGACATCGAGTGCATGGCCTGGCTCATCGCATTGATCGTCAACGTTTGCTTGAAGATCTCGGTCGCATTCGCTGAAACCCCGGTCAGGTACTGGTAGGCCACCGGCAGATCGGCGAAGAGCTTGGCCTTGGCGAGCGCGGCTGTCTGGTTGGGGTAGAGCTGGCGGCCGAACACCGAACCCATTGCATCGACCAGCCCGGCCCACTGCGCATTGAGCGTGTCGTAGGCCTCGCGGCAGGTCTCGATGTTCGAGTTCACCTGGCCCGTGGTCGCATCGCGGGTCAGGACCCGTTGCGCCCGAGCCTGGCTTCCCGGCGCGATCGTCGCCCAGATGTCGCCTGTCTCCGCAAGCTCCTTCATCGAGTAGCGGCCGAGCAGGACGTCGTAGAACACGCATTGCCGGAAATGCTCATCGAGATTGGCGGCGAACTCCGGATCGGAAATCCGCAAGGAGCGGGTCGCATCGTAGAGCCGCGCGCCGTAGATCATGCCGTTCTTCGAATAGTTGAGATCGCCGGGCAGGCCGAACACCACCTCGGCCGAGCCCGTCAGATAATCGCCGACCTGGCTGGTGAAGCTCGCCATCAAGGCTAGGCCCAGTGGCACATTGCTGACATTGGCAGGCGCAAGGCTGGGGTTGAGCCGGTCGGTCACATGGACATCGAGCCGCGGCACCATCAGGCAGGAGTAGATGAGCGTGGCGCCGAGGAACCAGTTGATCCACGCCCGCCAGTCCTGATTGAACGCCAGGGTAAGGGCGGACAGGCCAAGGCCCATCACCATGACCACCTGGAGCAGGCTTTTATAACCGCCGTTACCGGTCCAGGCAGCGACTGCTTGGAAGACGTTGACCAGATAGTCGCCGCCGCCGACCGTGAAAATCTCGACCATGTCTATTGTCCCGCCTGGATGTGGTTGGCCCGGTTAGTGAGTGAGGGCGCGGCTCTGGACGCCGCGCGACCAGTCCAGCGATGCGGCCATTCCGGGTGACATCGAGGCAGCCAGCACGTTCTCGATGAATGCCGTCTTCTCGATGATCTGCAGCACCGCATTGACCTTGAGATGCGTGTTGGCCTGCCGGTCAGCGAGTGCCTGACGGACGACATTGACCTGGTTCTGCCACATCGCGATCTTCGCTTCGTCGGCCCCGATGAAGCTCGACATCGATCGGCCGGCCTCGCTGACGATCCGGTCGAGCACGGCAAACAGCAGGTCGACACTGGCGATCTCGGCCAGGGTCTCGCGGTCGTCAGTCGGCATGCCGCGGCCATAGGCCGCCTGGACGGTCAGAATCTTGTATAGGGGGATGGAGGCGACCTGCAGCAGTTCTTTCTGCTCTTCGCTGATCGCGGTGTCGTCGCGGATCGCCTGAACCATCCCGCCAATGAGCGCCGCCACGCGCGGCCGCAGCGCCTTCGATGCCGGCAGGCTCAGCGACTTGAAACCGGGGTTGAGGCACTTCTCCGTCTCGTCGCAGTCGAAGATCAGGACATTGCCATTGGTGGTTCCATCGAGCAGCGAGGTGACGAGCGTCGACGAGGCTTCGCCGACGATAGGCACGAACTTGCCCGGCTCATCGTCCTTGGGCGGCACGTAGATGATCGTTCCCAGCAGCGTCATCGCATATTCGGCGAGCTCCTCGTCGAACTGGCCCCCTGGTGAAAAGAACGCCGACTTCTTGAGGATCGTCCACGTGTAGTTTCGGGGTACACCGGGATTGACGTCATCGTACTTGCCCGAGCCTTGCGCTGTCGTGCTCGAACGCTGCCCCCTGGTGCCACAGCCGTGCTTGGCGGCGGCATAATCGGTGAAGATGCCCTCGGAGTTGCCGATCGCTTCGCAGACCGCCTTGTCGGCAAGGTCGCCCTTGGGCCAGATCCCGCCCACCAAGCCCTGCGCCATCTCGCAGGAATTGATGTTGAGGTTGTTCATGAGCTGAGCCTTCTGGCTGAACTCCTGCATGATCTTCGAGCATTCCGGGCAGACCGTGTCGATCGCCAGGCTGAAGGCGAAGCCGACGGCATTGTTGGCGACCGCCTTCAGCATCGCCACGATCTCGCTCGCGTTGATGAAGCTGAAGGACCCCGCGAAAATGTCGATGCCGCCGCACCCGGCGCGGGCGCGCGGCAGCTGCAGGTTGGCGATGTTGGTCGTCTTCTGCGGGAAGCGCGTCCAGACATTGCCGAGGCTGTAATAGCCGGCCGATTGCCCCTGAAACGCGGTCGGCCCGTTGACGTTGGCTGCGCCTCCGACGTCGTTCAGAAACGAGTCCATCGAACTGCCGACGTCCGCTGATGCGCTAGATAGCGGGAGGGTGAGGGGGAGGGTGGCTGCAAGGATCGCAGCGACGACTCTTTTCATCCTAGTAGTCACGTCCAGCTTCCTTCGATGTGAGGAGGTAGATCCGGTCCTGAAGCTCGTCGGCGCTCATCACGCCGTAGCCGATCGGGATGGGGCGGCCGGTCTGCGCGTCCCAGAGCACGACCGCAGGCGTGATCTTGGGCTCCAGGCCCATGCGGGTGCGCTGGTTGGTCTCGACCGTGTAGTTTGGGAAATGCCGCGATGGGCCGCCGTCGGTCGAAATCGCCCGCACCGCGATGTGCCAGGTCGAAGCAACGCTCTGCACGATCGGCGACATGACCTCGCAGGCACCGCAGCTCTGGGCGAAGAAGTAGAAGAGACCGTAGCGCTCGGAGAGCTGGGCCATTGCCGCGTTCCGCTCCGCGCTGCGCGAATCCTGCCACTGGCGCTTGCCGAGCGTCGAGACCGGGCGCTGCAGCGTGTAGTCGAGCTCGGGATCCTGCCAGATGGCCCGTTGCCAGACGTCGCTGAAGAGCGACGCCCGGTCGAGCTGGGCGCGCTGGAACCGGATGTAGGCCGTCACATTGGCAGGCGTGGGCTCGAGGATCGCCTTGGCCTTGAGCTCCCGCAAGGTCGCCGTGATCGCGTCAAGCTGGCTCGTGGCGCTCGCCGCCGGCGCGGGTGCCTGCTGTTCCGGCGGCTTGGGCCGGTTGCAGTAGAACCAGTACCCAAGCCGGCGCTCCTCGCAGTAGAAGCTGTCCTGCCGCTCGTTCGTCTCGGCGCGTGGCGGCGCATCGGTTTGGGTGGTGGTCGTCTGCGCGGTCGCGGGCGAAAGGAATGAAGCGGCATAGGCAATCGCGCAGGCGGCAAGCAGCCGCCACGCGGCCTTACTGGCGTGCGCGGGCATAGTAGTCCTCGATCTTCTGTTGGATGTCCTGGGTGGCCTGCAGTTCGTCAGGCAGACGGGCGGCGTCGGTGAACTCGGCATAGACTTCGCTGAAGTCCATCCGACTGAGGTCGAGCCGGGCGAACTCGTCGATGGTGAAGCCCTGGCATTGCTCGGTCTTGGGCTTGCCCCAAGGCTTGTTCAGCTGCTGGCGGCCCTGCTCCTGCAGGATCCGAGAAAGCTTGGACTCGAAGCAGCAGTAGACCTTCTTCTTGGTCAGGCAGACGCCGAGGAAGCTGTCCGAGCAATAGGTGCCGACATAGGCGCACAAGCCCTGGGCATCGCGCTGGTGGAGCAGCATCTCCTCGCGGCTGCAGCCTAGCGCCACGAGCAGCTGGATGCCGGGGATGAGCGGGAAGCCCTTGCCCTTGCAGCAGTTGAGCACACCGAAGACCTTCGACGAGCAGGTGTTGCGCGTGCCCTTGAACAGGGTGAGATTGTCCGGATCGAATTCGCGGCGCGCCTGGTTCATCGCATTCAAGGCGACGGCCGCGTCCTTGAACTCGTCGTTGGCCTCGCGCTGAATGGTCTCGCACGAGCCGTCGATGCAGTAGACATCGCCATCGCAGATGAACTGGTTGCTGTTCGCGGGCTGGTCCGGGACCGGGCAATCATAGACCCGCTCCCATGTGCGACAGGGCTCACCTGCGAGACAGTCTTCGCGCACCAGCTTGCAGCCCGGAGTGGCTTCAAGCGTCTGGCAGTCCTGAGCCTGCGTGAACTGTGCGCAGCTGTAACTGCGGCTCCAGGCCCAGCAAGGCTGCGTCACGGCGATGCCATCGACGATGCGGGTCACCGGATCGCTGTCGGTGCAAGTCTCGGTGTCCTGCTGGCACGAGTTGTCGGCCGCGAGGCCGGCGCACTGGCTTTCGTCGCGCGTGGTCGTGACGACGTTCTCGCCGGTCACCGTATAGGGCGTGGCGCCATCAACTGGCGACGTGCAACTGACGAGATCAACCCTGAGATCGCCGGAGTTGCAGCCCCAGTAGATCCCGAAATAGGGATCGCACAGGTTGATCGGATAGGACTGCGTGACCGTGCATTGCGGCGCGGGGTAGCGGTTGCAGTTGTAGACCGAAGCCGGGTCGACCCCGCTGCCGCCCACGCAGTAGTAGCCGTAGACTTGGCGTTGCTCGACCCGTGCGGTCAATGTCACGGGGCAGGTCCGCGTTTCTTGGCTGGCGGTGTAGCCGACGTTACAGGTCGCCATGTAGCGCGCTGCGATTCCGCTGGCCGGTGGCAAGGGCACGCAGCGCCCCTGCGAGCCGCCAATGGCCATCCCGCTGGTATAGGCGAGCGGGTCATCGCTGATCACATTGCTGCGCGCGATCGTCGCATCGAGATCCTGCGGCGCAAACCGGGCCCGCCGGTCCATCGAGTCCCGCATGGCCTTGTAGCCGGTGTTGGCCGAGGCCTGGCTGGCCGCTTCGCGGCTCATCCGGTCGGGATCGTCGAAATAGCCCGACTGACTTGGCGTGCCGCCGAAATTGGGAATGCGGCTGGCATCCGGGTTCGTCGTCGCCGCGCTTTGTGCGGATGCCGCCTTGTCCCGCCCAAAAGCCTTGCCGTCTGCCTTGGCAGCATCGGTTGTGGTCTGGGCGTGAAGCGGTCCGGTCAGGGTGAGCAGGAGCGCGCACACGCCAGTGAGAGAGAAGACTGGTCGTTTCATGGAACCTGCCTTTCAAGACGGGCGAGGTGCTGGGCCGCGAGCAAAGCGCCAGGGCCACCGCCACGCGCGAAAGTCTCGAGCGCGTAGGCTGCGCTGACATTGCCGCTCATCCGGTCGTGGGGCGGAACTTGCGTCCGACAATCGAACCCGTCGCAGAGGTCAAAGTCGCTGCTGGTGACGACATAGGCAGGAACCGCCTCAATCCCGAAGGCACGGAACAGGCGCGGGTCGATGCCGACACCGTCCAGTTGCTCGCCCGGCTTTGCGACTTTCGCCAGCGCGGCCGTTAGAGCCTTGGCGCTGTTACCAGGCAACCCGCGCAGGGCGACGATGCCGCCCGCCTTGGCCACGTCGTCGATCATCGCGCGCAGCGCTGCTGGCGGCATCGAGAGCGAAGCAAAGGCGATGAACCTCGGCGCTTCGCCCATGCCTTCGCTGGTCATGGTCCCGGCATCGGCCACCATCCGGTCAAAATCGAAGGTGCTCAGCCCATCAGGCCTCGCGTTTGCGGCGGTCTCGCGGGTGTAGCGGCGAGCGTGCACCTCGGCCTGTTCGGTGCTTGTCCTGGCCTCCTGCGCGAGAGTTTCGGCCCTTGCGCGAGCGTTGGCGGAGAGAGCCTCGGCATCGTTGGCCCCGGCGCTGGCCCGCGCCCGGATGGCCGCCAGATCAAGGTCTGGCTCGGCTGTCTGTGCGGATGCACCAGCCAGAGCGGCAAGGCTCGAAAGCGAAGCGACTACAAGGAGATGAGGAAGCTTTTTCATAGCGCGCAGCAGTTCCGCTTGCGCCAGACCAGGTAGCCCATGTCCTCGCCAATGGCGGGATAGACCTGGCCTGCCGACATGAAGGTGGTGGAGGCACCAATGGGCGCGCAGGCGTAGCGGCCCTTGGTCTGCGGATTGGGATTGGTGGCCTGGAAGCGGTACTGCTGCTTGCGCATCACCGGCATCAGGTACTTGCCGCAAAGCCCCTTGCTGCCCATCGTCCCCCAGGCGACGAGTTCGCGGTGGAGCTTGTAGGAGAAGCGGGCGAGCGCGAGCCGCGATGCCTGGACATGGCCAATGGTCGCCGACACGTTGCCGTTGAGCGGATACATCGTGCCCTGGCAGCCTGCGCACCAGAACAGTTCATCAGTCGGCAGCTTGGCCGTTGCCGCCACGCAGTCGGCCGCGCAGGCTGCAAGCGCCAAGGGATTGGCGAACAGGACCGCCTCGGGGTTGATGATCGCAGTGAGTTCGCTGTCCTGCCAGAGCGGATCAATCTCGGTGATGTAGAGAATGTCGATCGAGCCGGACTCGAGGCACAGGAAGTCGGCAACGATCTCCATCCAGTAGATCAGCGGATAGGCATACCAATGGACATGCCACTGCGAGTTGTACTGGGTGTTGCCGCCGACAGCCGATGGCCCGGCCATCGACTTGAAGCCGATGTCGAAACCCGGATCGAGCTTCATCCCGCCCAGATTGACGAAGCACCACGGCTTCATGCTGACATCGGCAAGCCGGACCGGCTCCCAGAACCCCATGGCAATCCCGGGCCGCAGCCCGCACAGGCACACCGGCAGAGCGGGGTTGTTGGTGTCGGGCCGACTTGACGGCCAGATCTTCAAGCCTCCGATCGAAATCGGGAAAAGGCAGGACCAGCAGATGTCCGTGATCGGATTGACGAACTTTCCGGTGCATCGGCCTGGACCGGCCGCAGCCTGGGCGGGCGCGCTGGAGATAACGCTCAGGCTGGTGAGCAGAAGTGCTCCGCAAAGCCATGAGAAAAGGCGATGTTTCCTGCTCATGATGGCGCCCGCTCTTTCGGAGTGACCGGCTGTTCGGTGATGAGAAGCGCGCGGTCCTGCTGCTCGACGGCTGCCGGCACCGCGCGAATGCCGAAGTGCTTCACCAGCGTGCCGCCCTGATCGAAGTAGAAGCGCCGCTGGCGGGCTTTCATGAGTTCGAGCGGCGCACCCCGCACGAGGATGAGCTTGGCCTTCGTGCTGGCATAGCGACGGGTGGCCCAGGCAAGCTGTGCCGGGTCGTCGCCATCGAGGAAGACGAGGGGAGCCCGCAGCGGCACGGTATCGAGCGGATTGACGCGCGTGCCTGCGGCAATGATGAGCCGGCCCTTATCGTCAGCAATGTCGCGCTCGACGGTGATCGTCGGATCGAAACGCCAGCTGCGCAGCGCCGCAGCGAGGGAGATGCCTGCGACAGGCTCAGGCCGGTCGACCCGGGCGATCGTTCGCCGCTTCAGCTCTTCATTGAGACGGGCGGTCTCGCCGGTCTTCTCGAGCTGAGTAAGCCTGGCATGGATCTGCTGGAGCAGGTCCGGCTCGACCACTGGCCAAACCGTGCCGTGCTGGCCGTAGTCGCGAGCCATTGCCTGGGGTGCTATGGCCAGCGCAAGCGCAGTCGCGCAAACGGGCAAGGTGATGAGCCTCACAGGATTGGCCTCCCGACCCCGAGAACGCGTGGGCTGCAAATCCAACCGATCGCGGCATAGCGGCTGTCGAAACCGTCCTTGTGTTCGCTGGTGACGAAGTAGCAGCCTTGCGGAACGCGCCCCGTCGGCCCGAGTGCCAGCGGTTCACCGAGGCGGCTTGTAAGCTTGGCCTGGGCCACGGCCTGCCCGTTGACGAAGTAGGTACGGTCGCGCTCGGTGACGATGTCGCCCGGCACACCGCTTACTCGCTTGCCGAACGGTTTCGGCTCCGCCCCGAAATGCTTCACCAGCAACGGCGAGGCAGGCGGGTCAAACAGGATGATATCCCCGCGGTGCACGGCCGCCCCGCGCGTCACCCAGAGGGCCCAGTAGGGCAGGCTGGGGCTCACGTTGATCATGAGCGCATGGCCCTGCGCGAAGGCGGCGAGCGAGGAGAATGCCAGCGCCCCGGCGCCAAGCCCGCCCCAAAGCACGAGGCGGTGCGCGGACGCTGAGCGGATCAGGCGATCAGCGGGCTGCATCGGGAATGGCTCCCATCCGGCGCACAACATCGGCGCGCACAGATTGCGTCAGGTCCGGTGTGCTCCCGGCCACCACGGCTTCGGCAACGAGGACCGTTCGGCCGTCGCGTCCGAGCTTCTGCACCGAGGCTTCCACGGCCTTGAGGTAGGCCTGGACGCGCAGCCTGGTCTCTTCCGGAGGCCGGCCTGCGCGCGCTTCGGCTTCGATGAAGTCGCCCATGATCCGGCTCAGCTGGACCGTGACGACCTCACGCTTCTCCAGGGTGAGCAGCTTGTCGGTCGCCCAGATACCCCACAGCACCTGACCAACCATGCCGACGCCGACAGCGACGGCGGTGAGATTGATCGATGCTAGCCGTCCGCGCAGGCCAGATGTTGCCAGAATGTTCTTCACAGCTTTTCTCCCGAGAGTTCGCGGTCGAGATCACGGATGAAGCGCGGCATGCGTGCCATCACGATCAGCGTCGCGAGAGCGACAGCAACGAACTTGAATTCGCCGAGGAACGTCACGCGCCGCTCGAGATCGGCCCCCAGGAAGCGGTCTGCGAGATTGGCGACATGGGCGAAGAAGGCATCGGGATTGCCGCCCGACAGGGCGAGAAAGAAGAGCAGCGGCAAGCCCAGGGCCATCAGATAGGACGAGCCCAGAAACAGACTGCCGCGAAGCACAATGTAGCAGCCATCGGCCATGCGCGAGCGCCAGGTGGGCACTGGCTGGCTGGCGGGCTGCTCGACTTCGGACGGGGCGGTCCGGTCGAAAGGGGTGACGAGATGGAGAGGCATGGAAATAGGGATCCTTTGATCTGGGGATGTCAGTGGTTGGCGAAGGCGATGCGCTCGATGGCATCGGCGAGCTGGTGGCCGCGCGCGATCTCCGCATCGATCGCCGCGAAGGTCTGGGGCGAACTCGAGAAGAGCGTTGCCGAATAGTCGTCGAGCACGAGCCGCCCGATCGCCTCGGTCTCCGGTCCTTTGATGAACACCTCGGAATAGTCGCTCCCGGAGCGCTTGAGGCTGCGGATCAGCGTCTCGGTGCGATCGTCCATATCGAGGCGCTTGCTCGCCTTGAAATCGGCGATCGTCTCGGGCTTCTGCTGCAGGATCAGCATCCAGTCGCTATTCTCCAGCGCCGCCGTCGCCCCGTCGGACTTGTAGTAGTCGTTGAGCGACTGGGTGGCGGTCGCCAGCGCGCCGCCATATTTCCGGCAGGTGCGTGCATAGGTTTCGACGAATTCACCCATCGAACCGCCCTTCAGCATCGACCAGGCTTCATCGATCAGCAGGAGTTTGCGCAGCGACCGCGGGCTGCGCGTCATCGCCTGGCTGGTCATGAACATGATCGCGGAGAGCACCACGCTGCGCAGGTCTTCCCGGCTCGCGAGGTCGGACATCTCGAAGACGGTGAAGTCTGCATCGAGGTCGAGACTGGCCTGGCCTTCAAAGAAGGCGCCATAGGTTCCGCCAGCCATGTAGGGGGCAAGCGCAGTCGCAATGTCTGCGGCCGTGTCATGACCGAGACTGGCCAGCATCTCGCCGACGGTGGTGACCGTCGCAGCCGCGCCATGTTCCGTCCAGACGAGGTTGACCGCCCGGTCGATCAGCCCGCGCTCGGTATCGGTCAGCTTCGCGCTGTGGCGGGCCATTTGCCCGACGATCGCCTTGATCATCCCGAAGCAGTCGAGGCGGTAATCTTCGTCCTCGGCGGCGCGGGTTCCGTCGATCATCGAGAAGGGGTTGAGGCAGAAGCCCGCTTTCATCGTGAACTCGACAAAGCGGCCGCCCTGCAGCTTGACCGAGTGCTCGAAGCTGCGGCCATCGTCGATCACGACCACCTGCGCGCCGGCGCCACGCAGGGCTGCGCACATCTCCTGGAGCAGCACCGACTTGCCCGATCCAGACTTGCCGCAGATAGCGACATTGTGGTTGCCCGCTTCGTTCTCGAACGGCGACCAGAAGAACGGCTGGCCGCGCCGGCCGACGAACAGCAGGTGAGGGTGGGCGCTTCCGAGATATTCGCCCTGCATGGGCGCGATATTGGCTGCAGTGGTCGACAGGACGGTCTTGAACCGCTTCAGCCGCTCCATGTCGGCACCGAGCCCGTCGGCGAGCGTCAGCGGCATGGCGGCGAGAAGCCCCTGGATCTGAAGATAGCGCTCGTCGGTGAGATCCCAGCCTGCTGCCTTGTAAATCGACTTGATCGCGCGTTCGTGGCGGTCGCCCTGGCCCAGCGGCGAATAGGTCGTCACGCCGTAGAACACGCGCACGAGGCGGCGGCCTTCTTGGAGCTCGGCCTGCACATGTTGCCACTCGGCGGCCTGCTCGCCGATCCGGGGCAAGAACCGGGCGCTGCGGGTGCCTGCCAGGCTGGTAGTCCGCATGAACTTGAAGCCGGCCTTGGCCGATGCCGCCTCCTGGTCAGGGTAGACAAGGCAGAGCATGGTCGCGGCCGGGCAGGGGAAGCGCAGCTTGTCGGTGAACAGGTCGCCGATCAGCCGCGCGCACTCCCACGGGGCCCAGCGCGATGGCATGTTGCGGACGGCAAAATGCCGGACATCGAATGCATCGGGATAGACGCTCCCGATCTCGGGCACCCCGTCATTGACCTTGCCGGTGGGACGGAACCGCTCGGTCACCAGGCGCATGCGATCTTCTGCCACGACCAGTTCGATGTCGTGGCGGATCGCCTGTGAGGCGATCGGATCGTTCGGGTTATAGGGCACCGCATCGTCCTGCGGCGCAGTGGTGGGCGAAGTCAGATCGTCGATGACCGCGATCAGCGCTTCGGGACCGACTTCGACCACGCCGAGGTTCAGCGACTTGAGCATCGCCACCAGCCCCTCGCGGGTCTGCTTGAGAGCCTCATTGCTAACCGACTTGGACGTCGGCACACCGACCGAGACGATGACCTGGTGGTGACGGGCGTGGAACGGCGCGTCCGCAGAGCCGGACTCCCAGACGAGCGAATAGAGCCGCCGCGCGCGGTGACGGGCAATCGCCTCGTATACGCCGCCCTGGATGTACCGGGGCGCGAACCATGGGGCGACAATCCGGCTGATGCGCGGGCTCGCGAGGTGGAGCACCTGCAGGCACGCGCCGGCTGGCAAGCCTTCCGAAAAGAACTGCCCGAGGATTTCCCCGGTGCGCTCGTCCGCGCCGATCAGCGGCGTGACCGACAGGACAAAGCCTTTCGAGCGTGCATTGAAGTACAGCCGGGTCGCTGGATCATAGACCCGGTAAGGCAGCCAGTCGGAGAGCATGTCGACCATGAGCTGGGGACGGGCCTTCTCGGCGTGCTCGGCATCCCCCAGCAATCCGCTGAGCAACCGATCAATGACGGACTTGAGTTGCTCGGCCATCACTTGGGTTCCTTCGACTGCGAGGTGGTGGCCATCGGCTGGTCGCCGGTCCGGATTGTCGGGCGGATTGCGGCTTTCGCGGCTTCAATCGCCGCCGCGCTCGGGAACACCGGGACGCTATGCTCCGCCTCAGGCCGAGGGGCTCGATCACGCGGGGGAGGCGACGTGTCGAACCCCTCGACCGCCGGTGCCTTGGCACCTGCAACGGCCTCGCGCGCCGTGGAGGGGAGGACCAGCGGCGAGGCATCCGAACTGTCATTGAGCGAATTGGGGGCTTCTGCGGCCAAGGGTTGGACGGCCCTGGTTTCGGCAGTGCCGGCAGACGAGAAGGGCGACGCAAGATCGACGGTAGCATCCGAGTGTCCGTCGGCGGCTTCGTGTGCCGACGCAGCTTGAGCGGCCTTCAACTGCCGGCGAACCTGGCGCATCACGGTCCCGCTCTTGTCCTCGCCCGCCTTGCGGCGCAGTTCGGTTGCCCAGCGCGGGTTATCGACGACTGTCCAGGCGACCGCTTCATCATGGAGCGTTCCGGCCTCATCCACATGCGCCGGGAAGACGACCCGCAGGGTCCGCTCCGCCGTACGCGTGGTGTCAGCATCCACGACGCCCGACCGGGGGCGTGTCTCGGCATGAGGCGTCGTGCCCGACGACAGATTGCCCGTCGCCTTGGCATCGATGACGTGGGCCGGTGCGCAGTCGCCCTTGGGCGCCCGGCAGGTGAAGTCGCCTTCGACATTGGTGCCGAACGTGGCGCAGCCACTGGCGAAGCCGGCCAGACAGGCGCAGACAAGGAGACGTGTCGGAAGCCGCATGGGTTTATCCTTTCGGAGCAGGGGTGGGGGCCCGGGTGGAGGTTGGGCGCAGGAATTCCCGGAGCACTGCGGCAGGGCGGTAGCCTTCGAGAACGGCGCCATCGGCTGGGCGAACGATCACCGGCGTGCCGCCGAAGCCGTGAGCCCGCGCGAACTCCTCATTGGCATCAAGGCCGCTCGTGTCGCAGGGTTTGGGATTGGCGAGCGCGAGGCCCGAATAGGCCATATGCAGCGCCACCTCGGGTCGGGTCGAGCACAGCACCCGTTCCGCATCGCGGCGGCTCTCCGCCCCGAAAATCGAGATCGGCCGTTCTTCGACCCGCGCCCCGATCGCCTTTAGTTCGGCCTCAAGCTTCTTGCAGTAGCCGCAGTGGAAGTCCGAGAAGACGACGACACGTGGACCATTGGCAGGGCCCCAGGTGATCGCACCATTCGGGGGAAGCTTGCCAAGTTGCACTTGGCGCGGTGCCGCGTTCCGGGCCGAGGCTCCAGATGGGCTCGGGCCGCTTTCCGCTTGTGTTTCGGGATTGCTGCGCCGCGCTGCCCCTGCCGCCAGCAGATCCGGATTGAGGGCGAGCAGCCGCGCAGCCGTCAGATCCTGACGGGCTTCCATGTCGTAAACCCGGCCGATTACCAGATACTTCGCAGCCCGGTCGACGTAGAAGAGCGTCGATTTGGACGCGACTTCGCACAGACCGCCAAGGCCCTTGCAGTTGATCGCGTCGATCGGCGTCTTGGGCAGGCGCAGCTTCAGTGCCTCACGCACCTTCGCCATGTCCGGAGCTGCAGTGGGGGCTGCAAGGCTTGCCACCGCCCATCCGGTTGCGGCCGACAAAGCGATGATTGCTGCCAGTCCTGCGGCCGGGCGCAACCAGCGGCGCCTACGGTTATCCTGCTCGAGGAGATTGTTTTCGATCATTGGGAGTTCCTCACGTAGACGCCGTCGAGGAACACGATCTCGACATCGATGCCGGTCGGCATCTCGACGACGGGTTGGTACTGTTCGGCGCGCTCGATCAGGTATTTGCTGACCGTGTCGGCGGCATCGGCGGCGCCCTGGCCAAGCCCGCCACCGAAGATGTCGCCGGCGGACAGCTTTGAGCGGCTGCCATCGGGGTTGGTCGTGACGCCGGAGAACACGCTGTTGGCGTTGGCCGAGAAGCCGCGCCCGAAACCGCCGACGATTCCGGCGAGCAATGCCTGGCTGACGAGGCTGCCTTCGCGGCTCACGACGCGGCCCCGGACCCCGGACTTGCCGGCGAAGCTGATGAACCCTTTGACCTCGCTCACTGCGACCCGGCCACCAGGCTGATCACAGGTCATGCGGGCAAGCTTCACATAGACCTTCTCGCTGCTGAGATCCCCGCGTGCCGCACCGTTCACAACGCAGCCCTGGATCCGGGTGGTCAGAACCTTACCGTTTTGCATCACCGATCGGGCAGGCCCCGTGATCCTCAGCACCACGGGCAGCGGATCGGTCTGGCTGGCGACACCCGCCGAGGCGTCGACGCCGACGATCACCCGGGCCGGCGCATAGGAATTAGGCGGCAGGTAATCAGGCGAGTCCTCGACGACGACCGGCGGCGCATCGGGGCGCCCCACTCGGATACCGCTGCTCCCTGCCTTGTCAGAGCTGAAGCTCATCAGCTTCACCTCGCCAGGCGACGGGATCATGCCGCCCTGAGGATCACCACCTGCGGACACAGCACTGGGCTGGGGCGAACGCCCCCGCGCGTCATAACCGCCCGCCTGCGGCCCATAAGCCGGTGGCGGTACAGCAGGTGCCGTCGTCGCCGGCTGAGCGGCAAGCCGTGTCTTGAGCTCGGCATTCTCTGCGGAGATGGCATCGATCGCGGCCTGCCCATCGACCCGCATGGCCTGGTTTTCGGCCTTGAGAGCGGCAAGCTGTGCCTCGATTTCCGTTCGCGGGATGCTTCCATCCTTCAGCGCCTTCTGCTCGCGCGTGACCGCATCGAGCCGGTTGCCATAGGTCGCGACGAATTCACGTTGGGACAGATCGCGGTTGACCAGACCTGCTGTGTCGATCGTCTGCTCCGCATTGGGATCGTCGGTCTTGGCCTTGTCGTCACCGCCAAGGATGAACCAGCTCCCGCCGAGCAGCGCGAGCGCTCCGAGTGAGCCCAGCAGAAGCTTCTGACGGCGTGCAGTGCGGGCGTTGAGCCCGGAAAGTTCGGATGGCGCCGCACTCTCTGCCTGCAGAGGGGCAGGGCTTGGCGTATTGGCTGCATCAGTCATGGCCGGTCTCCGCGTTTGCGCCGACAACAAAGGCCGTGGTGCTGGTCCCGGGCTCGAGCTTCGGCTCGGCGATCGAAACAGCGAGAGTGTCGCGGGGCGCGAGATCGCGCTCGGCCAGCGCCACCGGCTTCGAACCGCGATTGTGGATGCGGACCACCTTTCCGGTGAGACTGGCGCCGCGATAATCAGCGATGAGCTGGACTTCGAGATCGCCGACCCGGGCAGGCATGGCGGTTGACTGGCGGACCTCGAAGCCATCGACAGTGCGGTCGTTGGCCATGGCCTGGATCAGCCTGACGGCGCTGGTCTCGAGCGGGGTCTGGCTTTCCCAGTCCGCCGCCCGGTTTCTCGCGATCGCGGGGTTGGTGACGAAGACCTGGGTCGCCGGAATTTGCTCAACCCGGCACGCGACCTTGTAGACGAAACCCTTCTTCGTGGTGGCGAAGAAGCTGATTGCCCGTGCCGCGTAGGTTTCCGGCACGGACACGTAGATGTCCCCGCGCACCGGCTCGTTGGTCACCGCAAAGTCGTTGTAGGGCGTGCCGGTCGAGATCTTCGAGACGCTGGCAAACTGGTCGTCGACCAGCGCAAAGCGGGTCAGTTCACGCGCCGAAACGCTGCACTCGATCCCGGCACCATCGGCCGCTTGCTTGAACTGGTCGGCGGCATGAGCGGGGGATGCTACTGTTGTGAGCAGTGCTGCCGCACTCAGAAGTCGAACCCGAGCGTGGGCATCTTTTAGGTAAGCCATCACTGGGCCTCCTTTGATTTGTCCTGTGGGGGGAGCTGGGCGAACCCTGCCAGCGCCAGGCGCAAGCCGCGGTAAGTCCAGCTGAAGCGGAAGCGGCGCTCGTCACTCGCAATCACCTGTGCGCCGACGAAGGTCTTGAGAGTTCCGGTCACATCCGAGGTCAGCCCCTTCGGATCGACAGTCATCGACCGGATCACGAAAGCCTGGGTGACGTCTGAGCCCCGCTGCTCCTCGACAATCCGCACGAGCTCAGCTTTCAGCCGCCCATAGCTTGCGGGATCCGCTAGCTTCAGGATCTCGTTCATCCAGTAATCGAGGCCCTCCGGGCTGCGATTGAGGAGAACAAGGGCGGCATCGCGAGTGACAAGCTCGAGATAGTCGGCCTCGACCCCGGCGCTGCTCACCGTGAGTTGCTTGGGAACGGTCGGCACCAGCACGACCTCGCGGTCGCGGGTGGCGGCAAGGCTCCCTGCCACGACTAGTGCGAGGCCGAGACCGGCGCTGGTGAGCGCGAACAGGTTCCGCTGGCGCAGCAGCGATTGCTGACGTTCGTGGGATATGTCGGAAAACATGAGTTTCTCCCCTCAACCGGCAAGCAGTCGGCAGTGGGAAGGCGGCGTCGCCTTGAGGCCCAGAAATCCTGCAGGCAGATACCAATATGCGGCATGGGCTACCCAGGAGCTGGCGCGTCTTGCTTTTGCCTTTCGCAATGCGAACCAGGCGCCGAAGGCGACTATGATACCGATAAAGATATGCTGGGTGAGGATCCCCCAGGTGAAGGGGGCCAGCATTCCTGCGAACTCGTCGATGGTCCAGAAGCCGATCAGCTCCGGGTCATCGAGGCGCCGGGGAATGATGTAAGGGTCTGCCATGGCGACGCCGCCTTCTCGTCCGACCGTTCAGATGACCGCGGTCACGACCGAGGTGACGATCGGAACACCGGTGCCGACACCGATGCCGACGCCTACCGGAACGGCGACCTGGCCGAGCGAAAAGCGCCCGGATGCCAGACCGATCAGGCCGCCAGCGAGGCTGAGAACGGTGATGATCTTGCCGCCCGAACCTTCGAGAAAGTCGGTGAACTTCGTGAGGGCAGGGGTGAAGGTCGTGTCAGCGCCGGCATAGGCGGCGCTTGCCGCAAGCGCCGCGACTGCGACCGGGATGGCAATATTGAGGGCACTGCCAAGGTTCTTTGGGCCGAGACCCGTGACGCCGACGCGCCGGGGGAGGGTGAGAGACTGCATGTGAAGCTCCGGTTGGAGGGGTGGTCACAGCGTTCTTGCGTTCGCTGTGTGTTCCACATGCATCTAGGAAATGTTCGTAGGAAAGAGTTGTGTTCTGATCTCCGCTGGAGGCGGACAGATGCGGACACATCTTTTCATGCCCGACGCTCCAAGCCGACGATTATGGCGCTAAATCAGCATTCCTGGGTCGGTGACTACCGCCACTCCCGCCGTGATTCGGCGACGACTCGAATAGAGGAACTGATTCGCCTCTAAACGAGATGTTCCATGTATGTTCTTTTCATTTTCCTACATGGGATGCTTCGCGATATGCCTGCGAGTCGCACCATTGCAGAAACAAGGAGACTACCATGTATCATCCAACCGCCGCCGTCGGACCGGCCAATGAAAGCCTGGCCCGCGTCCTTGCCCATGCGATCGATGCCGCCGGCAAACCCCGGCATAGAATTGCCAATGAAAGCGGGATGCATCGCGAGACCCTGCTTCGCGTTGCGCGCGGCGAGCGGCCTATCGGGCTCGACGAAGCATCACGCGTGCTCGCCGCCTGCGGGGCGCAGCCCCGTGCCGCAATAATCCTCGCGATCGCCGGGCAGGAAGACCTCGCTTGCGAATGGATGCATGGCGAGATGGGCGAATTTCTCGAAGAGTTTTTCACGAGCCTTCCCGTCCATCTGCAGCGGACCCTGGGGCGCCGGATCGAGGATCTGCGGCCCCGGTGGGCCAACGGCACCTCACAGCTCGTGGCGCGAATGCTTGCCAAGCATATCGATGATTTTGTGGGCCGCGACATCGCGCTGTCGCTGCCCCGGTAAATCCCAGTTCGGAGGGGACCGAACGCCAGCGAATGAGATCAGCAATGCCGCTTTCAACTCAAGATGAAACTCACTCCCCTCAACCAGCCGCCGCATTGCCGCCGGCTCGGCTACTTCGCCTACCGGAAGTCATGGCGCGTGTCGGGCTACGCCGCTCCGCCATTTACCAGCGCATGAGTGAAGGGCGATTCCCAAGGTCAAGATCGCTCGGCCCCAAATGCGCAGTTTGGGTTGAGGCCGAAATTGACCAGTGGATTCGCAACATTGCAGGGCCCAATTGATATGGGAGCGAAATCTTCGATCTACGGCGCGGTAACGGCATGAATCTACGGGCCGACGCCGTGCTGATTTCTTCCCATTGGAGTCTTCTGCTGACTTGTTGGTGTAAGTCGTCTGCTGGGCCGCGTTACTTGCCAACAAAGACACCGAGCGGCATCAAAACATGAATGCGCAGGCTTTTATGCTTGCCTTATGAAAGCTTCGTGATTCAAATTATGGAGCTTAACCCAGTCGCAACCATTCGTCCGTCGCGACCTTCCTTGGTTTCGAATTCCCACCGCCCCCCTTTCACAATCTCGTCATATCTGGCCTTCTGCACCTCGGAGATGTGCAGGAAAACCTTGGGTTGCTTGTCATCGCGCGAGATGAAACCCCAGCTACCGTCCGGGCCAACGTATTTAACCGTTCCTGTGGGCATGAAGACGGATCAACCTTCTTTCGCACATTCAATGCAAATGCTGACGGACGGATTGTGCTCGAGGCGCGCAGGCGCGATGGCTTCACCGCATTTCAGGCAGTAGCCGAATTCGCCATCGTCGATCCGATCGAGGGCTGCATCGATCGCCGCCCTTTCTGCTTGTCGCCGCCGCGCTTGGGCCAGCGCCATGGCCTGGACCTGCATCGCATCGATCCGCGAAAGCCTGCCGACGCTATCCTGATCAAGCGTCACTGGGTCCCGAGCGGTCTTGGACATCCGGTCCTCCGCCAGCAACTCATCACGTCGAGCGATGAGCTTCTCACGGAAACGAGCGAGGTCGAGTGCCATGCTACCGCACGAGCAACACCGGCACATGGACGGTGCGGATCATTGTTGTCGTGGTACTGCCAACGATGAGCGTGCGGATCGGCGAATGGCCATAAGCCCCCATGACCAGCATCGCGCCGGGGGTTTGTTCCACGGCCTTAGCGATCACCGCTTCGGCTTTGCCGCTTTCGAGTGTTGTGGAGACCTCCCGACCTTCGCCAAGGCGAAGAACAGCATCGCTAAGCGCACGTCGATGGGCCTCGTTATCCGTGTCAGCCATGACGACGTTGACCGGCATCCCAGTGAACAGCGGGGATTCGACCAGCCGGCCCAGTGCCCGCTTTGCGGCTGGGCTGGCATCGTAGGCAAACACAATGCTGCGCGGTTCGGAATACTCGCGCGATGCAACCAGCACCGGCTTCGTGCTTGCCCTGACGACGCGTTCCAGCTTCGAGCCGATATGGCCGCTGGCAAATTCGTGGGAAGCACCGCGCTTGCCGATGACGACGACCCGGGCCCCATCTTCACGTTCGAGAATGGTCTCGACGATGCCGCCGTGACGATGCAGCGTGCGCACATCGAACGCACCGCCTTCGCGCAGGCGCTTCTCGCCAGCGGCGAGCAGCAACCGGCCGCGTTCGACCTTCAGCTTCGCGTCGGCCGCTTCCAGGTTGACCAACTCCTCCATGAGGCTGGCCTTGACCCCAAGGCCAATGGCCCCGGACAGATCACCTCGCGCAGCCACCGCATCGGTGCGTTGAACAACGTGGAGCAGCTCTACCGGCATGGCCAGACGTTTCGAAGCCCAGGCGGCGAGATCACAAACGCTGTCGGCGTAGCTCGAGGCGTCGATACAGGCGAGGACGTGTTCCATGGTCATGATCCTCTCAATGCGCGCCGAGTTGCGCTTCCGCGCCCGGCTTATCGTGAATGGCATAGCGATCGACCATCGAGGCGCTGGCCTCATTAAGCCCGACCACGCTTACTTCGGTGCCTTCGCGGCGAAACTTCAGGATCGCCTTATCCAGCGTTCCCACCGCAGAGATGTCCCAGAAGTGGGCTTGTGACACGTCGATCACGACCCGGTCGAGCACTTCCTTGAAATCGAAGGCTTCGACAAAGCTTTCCGACGAGGCAAAGAAGACCTGGCCGGAGACCTGATAACGGCGCGTCAGACCATCGGCCGAAAGCTCGGATTCCACCGTGAAGATGCGCTTGACCTTGCTGGCGAAGAACAGCCCCGACAGGATCACGCCAGCGAGCACGCCTTGCGCCAGATCATGCGTCCACACAACGATCACCACGGTGACCACCATCACGACCGAGGACTGCCACGGGTGGTGGCGAATGTCCTTGATCGAACCCCACGAGAAAGTGCCGATCGAAACCATGATCATCACCGCGACGAGCGCGGCCATGGGAATGATCGCGACCAGCGATCCCAGCACGAGGATTAGGAACAGCAGGAAAGAGCCGGCAATGAAGGTCGAGAGCCGGGTCAGGCCGCCCGACTTAACGTTGATGACCGACTGGCCGATCATTGCACAGCCACCCATGCCGCCCAGGAAGCCGGTGAAGAGATTGGCGATGCCTTGGCCTTTCATCTCGCGCTGTTTGTCCGATGGCGTATCGGTCAGGTCATCGACGATCTGCGCCGTCATCATCGATTCCAGCAAGCCGACGGCGGCCATGGTCAGCGAATAGGGCAGAATGATCTGCAGCGTTTCCAGGGTGAATGGGACGTTCGGGATCAGCCAGGCGGGCAACGATGACGGCAGTTCACCCATGTCGCCCACAGTGCGGACGTCGAAGCTCGTATAGTAGACCAGCGCGGTGATGACGATGATTGCCACCAAGGGCGAAGGCACAGCTTTGGTCAGATAAGGGAACAAGTAAATGATCGCGAGACCGCCCGCCACCAATGCATAGGTCAGCATCGGTACACCGGTGAGCTCGGGCAGCTGCGCCATGAAGATCAGGATGGCCAGCGCGTTGACGAAGCCGGTTATCACCGATCGCGACACGTACTGCATCAGCACGTTCAGTCGCAGGAACCCGGCAATAACCTGGATAACACCCATCAGGATGGTGGCTGCGAACAGATAGTCGACGCCGTGATCGCGGATCAGCGGCAGCACCAGCACGGCGATCGCTGCTGTTGCGGCCGAGATCATGCCCTGCCGCCCACCGACCAGCGAGATGATTACGGCGATTGAGAACGAGGCGTAAAGACCAACGCGCGGATCGACACCGGCGATGATCGAGAACCCGATGGCTTCGGGAATGAGCGCGAGAGCAACGACGATCCCTGCCAGAATATCGCCTCGCGGGTTGGATAACCATTCGCGCTTGAAGGTTTCGAGATTCAACATGAATGACCTTGTGCTTTTCCGACGCGTCGCATCCTCCGTGACGCGGGCCCAGATGGCGCTGCGTGGCGGTATGCAGATCGGAAGGGAGGAAAAGGTTATCCCGGGGATAGGCGCCGGGCCGAGCCACTCGGCAAAACCGAGTCCGGCGGATATGGCTCGCGGGTACACGGGATCAAGTTACGCTGCAAGTGCGAACTATACACTATAGCGCTCGGCAACCTCCTCCCACCACATTCGATACGCCGCTTTTTCTCACATCCAATACAGTGACGAAAGCTTAACTGCGAATATGTAACCTGCGAGGATGGCAGCGTATCTCTACGAGGGTGGACTGAAACTCCGCCATAAAGTTCGTGCCGTAGTCGTAAACGGCAGCGGTCAATTTCTGCTGGTTCGTCCGCACGGCTATCCCGAAGGCGAATGGACGCTTGCAGGCGGGGGCGTCGAAGATGGCGAGACCGTGCAGCAGGCAATGCGGCGCGAGATCGCCGAAGAACTTGGGGTTGCCCTCGAAGAAGACCTGAAGCAGCTCCCGGTAGGCAACCGGTTCATCTACAGCGCCGATCACAAGGTGAAACGTGGCCTGGACCATGATGGGCAGGAGGCGAGCATGTTCATTGTGCGCTTGGCCGACGATGTGCCATTGGTATTGCAGTCTGAAGAAATTGCCGAAGCCCGCTGGTTCAGTCGGGATGAAGCCTTAGCGGGCTTTCCCGTCAAGAAGCAACGAGATGTGTTCAAAGCCTGTCTCGCTGCTTTGGCAGCTTAGCCTAACTTGCGGCGATGCCCGCCGTTTCCACCGGCGTATCGACTGGCTCGTTGCGATCCTTGCGCTCAGAATAGCGGTCCACAAGTTGCTCTGCATGGGGGCGCAACAGGACCGTGAAACGGACCAGTTCTTCCATGACGTCGACGATGCGATCATAATAGCTGGACGGTTTCATCCGCCCCGCTTCGTCGAACTCGTCATACGCCTTCGCCACTGAGGACTGGTTGGGGATGGTGACCATCCGCATCCAGCGGCCAAGGATGCGCAGCGTATTGACGCTGTTAAACGATTGCGAGCCCGCGCTGACCTGCATCACCGCTAAGGTTCGTCCTTGGGTCGGTCGCAGGCCCTTGTAGGCTAGCGGCAGATGGTCGATCTGGGTCTTCATGATACCGGTGATCTGGCCGTGCCGTTCCGGGCTGCACCACACCTGCGCTTCGGACCACAGAGAATGTTCGCGCAGTTCGTGGACTGCGGGGTGATCGTCGTCCTTGACCTGATCGGGCAAAGGCAGGTCGGAAGGGTCGAAAATGCGGGTTTCGCACCCGAAAAATTCCAGCAGTCGCGCTGCCTCTTCGACCACGAGCCTCGAATAGGACCGCTCGCGCAGGGAGCCGTAGAGCAGCAGGATACGCGGCGGTGGATCAAGTTCTCCCAGCCCAAACGCCGGGCGACGATGAACATATTCGGACTTGAGCGCCGGAAGATGTTTGGGGTCGGTCAGGGTCCGGAGATAATGATGATCAGACATATTGAGATGTACTCCGTCACGCCGATCGCGGCGCAAGCAGGATGATGGCCGCGCCAAGTATGCAGACGGCGGCTCCCGTGAAATCCCAGCGGTCAGGTTGCTGGCGTTCCACGATCCAGAGCCACAGCAGCGACGCGGTGATGTAGACACCGCCATAGACGGCATAGGCTCGCCCGGCGGCATCGGTGGGAGCCAGCGTCAACAACCACGCGAAAATGACCAGAGAGACCGATCCTGGCGCAACCCACCAGATGGATTTGCCAAGCCTCAGCCACGCCCAGAAGGCGAAGCAGCCTGCAATCTCGAAGAAGGCGGCGGCGAGGAAAATGCCGAGTGCGGGGGCCGAAACAATGTTCATCCCTGCGCGTCTTCCGGAACGCTGTCAGGAAACCAGCGCCGCCCGAACCAGAAGGCGACGTTGACTAGCAGGATCAGCACCGGCACTTCGACCAGCGGGCCGATGACCGCCGCGAAGGCGACCGGTGAGGCAAGCCCGAAAGCGGCGATGGCGACTGCAATCGCCAGCTCGAAGTTGTTGCCCGCTGCCGTGAAGGCCACTGCCGTGGTGCGGGGGTAATCGCTCTCGATCAGCTTGCCCATGAAGAAGCTGATGGTGAACTGGACGACGAAATAGATCGTCAGGGGTATCGCGATCCGTATGGTGTCGCCCGGCAGGGTGACGATCTCGTTGCCCTTGAGGCTGAACATGGCGACGATGGTGAACAGCAGCGCGAACAGTGTGATCGGCCCGATTCTCGGCAGGAAGGTTTGCTCGTACCAGTCGTTGCCCTTGGCCTTCGCCAGCCATTTGCGGGTCAGGAACCCGGCGAGGAAGGGGATGCCGAGATAGATCAGCACAGCCTCGGCAATCGTCCAGAAGCTGACGTGGATGACGCTTCCTTCCAGCCCGAACAGGGGCGGCAGGAAGGCAAGGAAGAACCAGGCATAGACGCTGAAAAACAGGATCTGGAAGATCGAGTTGAACGCGACCAGCGCGGCAACGTACTGGTTGTCGCCCTTGGCCAGCTGGTTCCAGACGATGACCATCGCGATGCAGCGGGCAAGGCCGATCAGGATGAGGCCGGTCATGTATTCCGGCCTATCCGAGAGGAAGATCACGGCCAGCGCGAACATCAGCACCGGCCCGATGATCCAGTTCTGGATCAGCGAGATCGCCAGCACTCGCTTGTCCTCGAACACGCGCGGCAGTTCCTCATAGCGCACCCGCGCGAGCGGCGGGTACATCATCAGGATCAGGCCAATGGCGATAGGAAGGTTCGTCGTGCCCCAGGACAGGCTGTCAATCGCCCCCGGCAGCCAATCGAAAGTCGAGCCCAGCGCAACACCCAGCACCATGGCCAGGAAGATCCACAAGGTGAGATAGCGGTCGAGGAACGACAGGCGTTCGCGCTTGGGTGCGGTCATGGTGTTTCCTCTTCAACCGGCCACGCGATTGCCGGCGGCGTCGATGACCTGTTCGCCGTCTCCCTTGGCGAAGGCTCCGCGCTGGTCGGCGGGGATCAGATCAAGCACCTCTTCCGAGGGGCGACACAGCTTCACGCCAAGCGGCGAGACGACCAGCGGGCGGTTGATCAGGATGGGATGCTCCATCATTGCGTCGATCAGCTGTGCGTCGGTGAGCGCGGGATTGTCGAGGCCCAGCTCGGCAAAGGGCGTACCCTTCTCGCGCAGCAAAGCGCGGGGGCTGATCCCGGCGCGTTCAATCAGGTTTTCGAGCAATGGGCGCGATGGCTGAGTCTTGAGATATTCCACCACATGCGGCTCGATCCCAGCGTTGCGGATCATGGCCAGCGCATTGCGCGAGGTGCCGCATTCCGGATTATGGTAGATCACGATGTCGGTCATGCACTGGCTCCCGTGCTGGCGCCTTCGGCCTTGCCAATCTCCTTGAGCTTCTGCTTCATCGCCATCTCGTCGATGCTGGAATGCGGCAGCGTCAGGAACAGCGAAATGCGGTTGGTGAGGTAGCGCAGCGCCTGCAGGAACGCGTCGCGCTGTCCTTCGCCCACGACCGCCGCCGGGTCCTCGATGCCCCAATGCGCGGTCATCGGATGGCCGATCCAGACTGGACAGGTCTCACCTGCAGCGCTGTCGCAAACGGTGAATATGAAATCGAACTCGGGCGAACCAGGCTTGGAGAACTCGCTCCAGCTCTTCGAAAACATGCCGGTGGTGTCATAACCCATGCCGTTCAGCACCGAGAGCGCCATCGGGTGAACCTCGCCCTTGGGCTGGCTCCCGGCACTCCAGGCCTTGAAGCGGCCAGCACCGAGTTTGTTCATGACGGCCTCGCCCAGAATAGAGCGGGCGCTGTTGCCGGTGCAGAGGAACAGGACATTGTAGATTTTGTCGGACATGGGACCCTCAGGCGTCTTGGGGTTAAGATGCGTCGCAGTTCAGTTCGGCAATGAGGTCGCCGCACATTTCGGGCGCGCCCTGGCAACAGTCCTGCATCAGGAACGTCAGCAGGCGCCGCATACCCGGATAGTCAGCGCGATAATGGATCAGGCGGCTTTCCCGTTCGGACTGGACAAGCCCAGCGCGCTCCAGCGTCGCCAGATGGTGGGACATGGTCGACGGTGGCACACCTTGTTGCTCGGCAATGGCGCCTGCGATCATGCCGTCCCGGCCAGTCTTAACCAGCATGCGAAACACCGACAGGCGGGTTTCGTGGGCCAGGGCGCCGAGCGCATCAACCGCCCAGACCTGGGTATTGAGATCGTCCATCAAAACCACCTTTCGAGAAGGGTCGAATAGTTTTCGGAAGGGATAAGTCAATCCATAATTCGAAAATCATCAAAGCGTCAGGCAGTATTGATCTGCGTCAAGGCGCATATGCGCCTGTAGGCATATTCGGGACGCATGATGCCGATTGACGATCTTCTCGCTGCCGTGTCCGAACCCGCCTGCGTGCGCGCTTTGCAGATCATCTGGGATGGGGATGAGCATTGCGTCTGCGAACTGATGGACCGCCTCGGCGCCACCCAATCGCGCATGTCGCGGCACATGGCGCGCCTCAAGGCGGCGGGCCTGCTGACCGACCGGCGCGATGCGCAATGGGTGCGCTATCGCCGCAACCCCGATCTCTCGGCGCAATGGCAGGCGATCGTCGATGCCGTTCTCGCCACGCTCCCGCCGCTGCTGCCCGCACAGTGCCAGAAGAAAGCCGCCTGACATGAACACGCTCACCGCCAGTTTGGGCCAGGCCCGCAAGTCGCAAGGCATCTGGTTTACCGGCATCGCCGTCTTCATCGCAGCTTGGTTTGCCATCTACAACCAGCTCCTGCCGTTCGCGCAGTGGCTGGTGACGCAGCTGCCCATCGAACCCGGTAGCCACCTGGCCTCCTCGGTCGAGTTCTTCTTCTATGACACACCCAAGGTGCTGATGCTGCTGACACTGGTGGTCTTTGCCATGGGCGTGGTGCGCACCTTCTTCTCGCCCGAACGCACCCGCGCGCTTCTGGCGGGCAAACGCGAAGGGCTGGGCAACATCGCCGCCGCCCACCTCGGCATCGTCACCCCATTCTGCTCCTGCTCAGCTGTGCCGCTGTTCGTCGGTTTCGTCTCGGCAGGGGTGCCGCTCGGCGTCACTTTCTCGTTCCTGATTGCCGCGCCCATGGTCAACGAGATCGCACTCGGCCTGCTATTCGCTTTGCTGGGTTGGAAAGTGGCACTGACGTATCTGGCCTTCGGCCTCGCTATCGCCATCGTCGCGGGCTGGGTGATCGGGCGGCTGCATCTGGAGCATTGGCTCGAACCCTGGGTTCGTGAAGTGCGCGCGGGCGAAGTCGATCTGGAAGATGAACACCTGACCTGGGTGGACCGGTTCGAAGCCGGGTGGGAAGCTGTCAA
The DNA here is from genome assembly GCF_001556015.1 of Novosphingobium sp. CCH12-A3. Taxonomy (NCBI): domain Bacteria; kingdom Pseudomonadati; phylum Pseudomonadota; class Alphaproteobacteria; order Sphingomonadales; family Sphingomonadaceae; genus Novosphingobium; species Novosphingobium sp. CCH12-A3. The sequence continues at coordinate 33,350 of NZ_LSIA01000310.1, forward strand.
GGATATCGTCGGCAAGGTCTGGTACTGGATCATCGCCGGGATCGCCGCTGGCGCCTTCATTCACGGCTATGTCCCCGCAGACCTACTCTCGAGCATCATGGGCGCGGATAGCTGGTGGTCGGTGCCCGCCGCTGTTCTGCTCGGTATCCCCATGTACTCCAACGCCGCGGGGATCATCCCGGTGATCGAGGCGCTGCTAGGCAAGGGCGCGGCGCTGGGCACCGTGCTGGCATTCATGATGTCGGTGATCGCGCTGTCGCTTCCCGAGATGATCATCCTTCGCAAGGTACTCAGCCTGAAACTGATCGCGGTGTTCATCGCGGTCGTCGGCACCGGCATCCTCGGCGTCGGCTTCCTGTTCAACGCGCTCTTTTCCTGAAAGGACAATTCCCATGAAAGATATCAAGGTGCTCGGCCCGGGCTGCAAGCGGTGCCAAACGACCGAAGACATGGTGAAGAGGGCCGCCAGTGCGCTCGGCATTGAGGCGACCGTCGAAAAGATCACCGACTATGCCGAAATGGCCAAATACGGCATCGCCTCGACGCCTGGCATCGTCATTGACGGCAAGGTTGTCCATGCGGGCGGCTTACCCAAGGAAGACGACCTCAAGCGCTGGCTCCAGGCCTGACCGCGTGGAGACACACGACATCGTCGTTATCGGCGGCGGGCAGATGGGTCTGTCGCTGTGCTATTACCTGGGCCGTGCCGGTGCCGATTTCCTGATCCTCGATGCCGAGGATAGCCCGGGCGGTGCCTGGCGGCATGGCTGGGACTCATTGCGGCTGTTTTCACCTGCGGGCTACAGTTCCTTGCCAGGTTGGCTGATGCCGCCACCCGAACACAAGGGGTATCCGACCCGCGACGACGTCATCGATTACCTCACGCGCTACGAGGCCCGCTACCAGTTGCCGGTCCGGCGGCCAGTTAGGGTCAGCTCGGTTGTGCGCACCGATGAGCATCTGGAGTTGGTCACCGAGTCCGGGCCTATCGCCGCCAGGAAGGGGGCGTTTGCGGGAGGGGGCGGAATCCTACGCTAAGGATTTGGGCCAGCGAT
>NZ_LSIA01000311.1:0-7186 GCF_001556015.1 Novosphingobium sp. CCH12-A3
CCCGCGGGTTCCTGCACTGGAGGCTTTCGTACGCAAGCGCCCGAAACCCTTCACAGTTGCGGACAATCAGAAGGTGGACAGAAGTACTAATCGCGAATACGTTTCGGTTGTGACGAGTGGACCTTCGCAGATAAAGCTATGGCTTTTTCGGCTAATCGCCGCCGCGTGGCTGATGACTGCTATCCCGATCATCCTGCTTAGCGTTTTCCTTATGGAATTGCCGCTGTGGCCGACGTTTGGATCTGACAGCACGACGGAGGGTATCATCCTATGGGCTGTGTTTGCAGCTTGGTTTTACATCACGCCTGTCTTGCTGCTGGTTGCCAGTCGGAAGTGGAACGGCCGGTCCCTTTCACAGGGTCGAACCTGAGAGCGAAACGACCGCTTCCCGTCCCTTCACTGTCATTCCGTAAACCTGCCTAGATCTCCCTACCATCACCCCGTGCTTGACACGGGGTTGGGCTGTTCTTCCGGCGCAGCGCTCGACGAGAAAAGCCAAGGCCCGGATCAAGTCCGGGCCGACGATTTCATCGGGGAGCATCCAGTCCAAAGCACCCGACATCCGTTCGTGTTGTGAGAACGGGGACTGCGAAGCTGCTTAAAGCGCCGAAACCGCCAGAAACTCTGGGATTGGCCCGTTCCACTCACCCGGCTTCGACGGCGGTTCGGAGTGGTCGCGGTAGCTGGGCTGTTCGCGCCGTGGAGCGCGTTCCTGCCGTGGTTCGCGTTCAGCACGCGGCTTGCGCTCCTCGCGGGCCGGACGTTCGCGGCGGCTTTCGCGCTTCGGCTCTTCCTCGCGGCGCTCGGTCTCGCGGGGCTTGCGCTCTTCCTTCTCGGCGATCTCGAGCTTGAACTCGGGGATCTTCGTCCCCTGCAGCTTCTCGACATTGTCGATCGCCTCGGCATCTTCCGACGCCACCAGCGTGAACGCCCGTCCCGTCGCCCCGCCGCGACCGGTGCGGCCGATGCGGTGGACGTAGTCGTCCGGGTGCCATGGCGTGTCGAAGTTGAAGACGTGGCTCACGCCCTTCACATCAAGCCCGCGCGCGGCGACGTCCGATGCGCAGAGGATCGAGATGTCGCCGTCCTTGAACTTCTGCAGTTCGGCGTTGCGCGCGCTCTGGTCCATGTCGCCGTGGATTTCCCCTGCGGCAAAGCCATGACGCTGCAGCGACTTGGCGAGTTCGCGCACCGTGGTCTTGCGGTTGGCGAAGACGATGGCCGTGGTGACGTTGTCGGTCCGCAGCAGCTGGCGCAGCACTTCGCGCTTCTGGCGCGTGGTGCACTTCACCTTGAACTGGGCGATGCTGGTATTGGTCGACGCGGGGCGGGCCACTTCGACCATCTTCGGGTTCGACAGGAACTTGTCGGCCAGCTTCTTGATCGGCGGGGGCATCGTGGCCGAGAACAGCAGCGTCTGGCGCTGAGTCGGCAGCTTGGTGCAGATGTTCTCGATATCGGGGATGAAGCCCATGTCAAGCATGCGGTCAGCCTCATCGATCACAAGCAGATCGCAGCCGGTGAGCAGGATCTTGCCGCGTTCGAACAGGTCCATCAGGCGGCCAGGCGTGGCGATCAGCACGTCGACGCCGTCCTGCAGCGCCTTGACCTGGTCACCCATCTGCACGCCACCGATCAGCAGCGCCATCTTCAGATCGTGGTTCTTGCCGTACTTCTCGAAGTTCTCGGCCACCTGCGCGGCGAGTTCGCGCGTCGGTTCGAGAATCAGCGAGCGCGGCATCAGGGCGCGGCGGCGGCCGTGCGCCAGAATGTCGATCATCGGCAGCACGAACCCGGCAGTCTTGCCGGTGCCGGTCTGGGCGATGCCGATGATGTCCTTCATCATCAGGACAGCGGGAATTGCCTGCGCCTGGATCGGAGTGGGCTCATCATAGCCGGCGTCGAGCACCGACTGGAGCAATTCATCCGAGAGGCCGAGATCGGCAAACTTCATGCAGGCAATTTTCCGAGAACTAGAGACGGCACGAACACAAATGTGCCCGCTGGACAGCCTGCATCGCAAAACGCCGCCAGCACTGTCTGCGCGCTAAGACGATATGGCCCGAAAAGTCAAGAATTCCGCGACGAGACGGGACTGTCAGTCATCTTCCAGCACGAGTTCGCGCATCTTGGTAATGGCACAGTTCGCTCCGGCCCGCGAATGAATCGTATCCCGGCCGGCACAGAGCTGCCCGTCCTCGTTCTTCTCGACATAGAAGCCTGAATAAAAGTCGCGAGCGCGGCAGGATTTGTCGAGACTGGCACCGATCAGCTTCCGCCCGCGCGTGACAAGCAGGAGGCGATCCTGCGATTCGATCTGCACGCCCGCAATGCTGGTGATCGGCAGGCATTTGCTGGTCTTGCGCTCGTAAAAACGCGGCGGCTGCGGCGCTGCCGGCATCGGCATGTAAATCTGGCCGGGCAGGCGCGGTGCAATACGGATGACCATGCGCTGCTCGATGCGCACCTGATTCCAGGACTGGTCGCCCAAGCCGTCGGCAATGAAGCTGTTGAAAGCGCTCGCCCCGAAGTCGTCGACAATGAGGGGCGATCCTGCCGGAATGGAAGCAGTCGCCCATTGCGTATCGCTATCGGGTATCGCCACGGGTGTACCAACCGGTACGGCCAGCAGCATGCCCAATGAGGCCAATAGGTTGAATAGGTTGGGCATTCCGATGCAAAAACTCTCGACGTCCCCTCTACGGCCAAGCGGCCCTGACCCCGCTCCAACCGCTCCTGAAACCCCTAACCTCCGGGGTTGAACGGTTGCTTAACCTGTCAGCAATGAAAAATGAATTGCCCTTCCTGCGGGGTGGCAATAGCCGATGCCGTGATGAGCGAAACGTTTCTTGCAGAAGCGGCCCGTCTGCTCGGGCCAAAGGGTCTGACTACCGATCCCGATGACATGGCCCCATGGCTGACCGATTGGCGCGGCCGCTACACCGGCGCGGCGCGGGCAATCGCTTCGCCAGCCAATACCGCCGAGGTCGCCGCCCTGGTGAAGCTGTGCGCCAGGCATGGCGTGCCGATCGTGCCGCAGGGCGGCAACAGCGGCATGTCGGGCGGCGCGACACCATTCGAAAGCGGGCGCGAGATCATCCTCTCCTTGCGCCGCATGAACCGGATCACCGCGCTCGATACCGCGGCGCGTTCGGCCACGTGCGAGGCAGGCGTCATCCTGCAGGTCCTGCACGAGGCGGCGGAGAAAGAGGGCCTGCGCTTCCCCCTCACGCTTGGCGGCAAGGGCTCGGCCACGATCGGCGGCCTAGTATCGACCAACGCCGGTGGTACGCAAGTCCTGCGCCATGGCTCGATGCGAGCGCTGGTGCTGGGGGTCGAAGCCGTCATGGCCGATGGCAGCGTGCTCGATCTGTTGACCCCGCTCAAGAAGGACAACCGGGGTTTCGATCTCAAGCAAGTGCTGATCGGTTCGGAAGGAACGCTGGGCATCGTCACCGCTGCGACCTTGCGGCTCGCTCCCGCCATTGCCGGCAGGACGGTGATGTGGGCGGGCACGACCTCACTCCACGATGCGCGCAGCCTCCTGCTTCTGGCAGAGGACATGGCGCCGGGGCTGCTGGAAGGCTTCGAGGTCCTGCCCCAGCACAGCCTCGAGGCGGTTCAGGCCTACACCCCCGGAACGCGCGCACCGCTGACGGGGCCTCATCCCTGGCATGCCCTGATCGAACTGGTCGCGGGCGACGAGGACACCGCCGCGAGATTGCCCGAACTGGCCGAGCGCATCCTTGCCACGGCGTTCGAACGCGATCTCATCGCTGACGCCACGATCGCCGCCAGCGAAGACCAGGCCGAGCGCATGTGGTTGATCCGCGAGACCATCTCGCCCGCCGAACGGGCGCTTGGCCCAGCGATGCAGCACGACATTTCCGTGCCGGTCGAAAAGATGCCCGCCTTTGTCGAGGCCGCCGTCCCGCGCCTCGAAGCCGATTGGCCGGGCACCCGCGCGGTCTGTTTCGGGCATCTCGGTGACGGCAACGTCCACTTCCACGTCATCGCGCCGCCGGGCAGCGACCGGGCATCGTGGGAAGCAGGCGACGGCAAGGCGATCAGCGCGCAAGTCCACGACATGGTCGCCGCATGGGGAGGCTCGATCTCTGCCGAACACGGAATCGGCAGGCTGAAACGTGACGAACTGGCCCGCCTTTCCGATCCCGCGGTGCTTGCCACGATGCGCGCCATCAAGCAGGCACTGGACCCGAACGGCCTGCTAAACCCCGGAAAGCTTGTCTGACGCGGCTTGCGCGGCCTTCTGGCAGCCCCTAAGAACCGGCGTTCCCGCTAAGCCGCGGCCAGAGTGAGTTTTGCCCGCGCGAATGTTTTGATTCTTGGAGAGATGCAAAATGGCCAGCGCGCCGCAAGCGAACCTGCCGATGTTCTACAACGACCTGATGCCGCTCAACAGCCGGGACCATGCAACGTGGAAGGCGAAGAACGCGGATGCAGCTCCCTGGCTGATCGGACAGCACGCCATCCCCCTGACGGCTGAGGAATTTCCCCAGGCAGCACGCCATTACCCGATCATCTTTGCATCGGGTGACAACCCGGTTCCGCTGGCGCTGATGGGGCTGAACGAAGGCGTGAACGTCTTTGTTGATGAAGAAGGCAAGGTCACCCAGCCGATCTACATCCCGGCCTATGTCCGCCGCTACCCGTTCCTGCTCGCCAAGCTGAACCCCAATAGCGAAGAGCTTTCGCTGTGCTTCGACCCTTCGGCAAACCTGCTCGGCGATTCGGTGGAAGGGCAGGAGCTCTTCACCGACGGCCAGCCTTCTGAAGCGACCCAGGCTGCACTCGGCTTCTGCGAGCAGTTCGAGCAGGCCGGCCAGCGCACGCAGGCCTTCATCGACGAGCTGAAGAAGCACGACCTGCTCATGGAGGGCGAAGTCGCCATCCAGCAGCAGGGCAATGACCAGCCGTTCGTCTATCGCGGCTTCCAGATGGTCAATCAGGAAAAGCTGCGCGATGTGCGCGGTGACGTGCTGCGTGGCTGGGCGCAGAGCGGCCTGCTGCCGCTGCTTTATGCCCACCTGTTCTCGCTCGAACTGATCAGCCAGATCTTCGGCGCGCAGGTTCAACTGGGCAAGGGTCCGATCCCGGCGATCAAGGTTCCGGCCGAATAAGCCGGACACGATTTGACATCGGGCTTGAGCGATCGGGCCACAGGTCAACAGAAAAGCGCGGTGAGCCATTCGGTTCATCGCGTTTTTTCTTGGGGTGTTGCAAAAATCCCTCGAAAGCCCTTGCAGGGGCAAACCCCCTCACCTATCTTGTGATTGTTGCGTTGCGGCTCCCCTCATGGCCCAGCGTAACTGGTGCACTCACGTGCACCTCCTCCCTGAACCTTGGCCACCTGGAGCTTGCTCCAGGTGGTTTTTTCTTGGGTTACATGAGCTTGCGCAAGTTTGCCCGCGCGTTTGCCCATAAAGCGCGCATCTACTCGGCAGCAGCGCGCCAGCGTCCGCGGTCGGATGCGCGGCCGAGGTCCGCCACATCGACCGCGAGTCGGCGCACCAGGCCTACCAGCAGTTCGATCGTGGCATCGAAGCCGGGGCCGGGTTCGGCCATTCTTGCATCGAGGTAGCAGGTGCGGTCTATCTCGAGCTGCATGCAGTGAAGGCCTTCGGCACGCCTTGCGTGTCGCTCCAGCACGTAGCCCCCGGCATAAGGCCGGTTGTGCGACACCCGTCGCGCAGCTTCGGTGAAGAAGCCGAACGCGGAAGCCACCACACCCCCATCGCACGAAGCGCCGAACCGATCGCCGACGACGAATTCCGGCGCACGCTCTCCGGGCGAACGGGCCGCCAGCGGTGGCATCGAATGAAGGTCGATCAGCAGGGCAGCGCCCCAACGGTCCCGAATCGTCTCGAGCGTGCTGCCGAGCGCCATGTGATAAGGCTGATGCACCGCTGCAATCCGCTCTGCCAGCTCGCTATGGTCGAGCCTGCGCTTCCACAGCTCTCCAAGACCCGGCAGACGACGCGGCACCAGCCCCAGCCCGCTTCGTGCGCGCCTGCCAAAACCGCTGGGCGCGGCCGAAGCATCAGCCGGTGGACCACCGACCATCTCCCAGTCGACATCATCGCTGGCACGGTTGAGATCGAGCATGGCCCGCGGCGCATGGGCGATGAGCAGCGCCGCGCCGGTCCGGCGAGAAACCGCCTGCCCCAGGAGATCGGCGTAGCGATCCTCAAGCCGGGGCGCTGCGAATGCGGGATGACGCATCCGGTCCAGCAGCGACTTGGCATAGGCCCTTCCTGCATGCGGGACGGCAATCACCACGGGGATCGGCGAAGGATCGATCGTCGTCAGGCTGTAGGCCGGCACACCGGGATTGCCCGGCACCGACCCGCCATGGACCGAAGCCGAATCGCCCTGGTGCTCACACTCATGCTGCATCCCGCAAAGGTGCAACCGATTCGCACGCAAGTCAAAGCAAGGTCCGACAACGATTGGACCACATGTCGGGTTGCGGGCAAAAAGCGGTTTGCGCGAAGCTTCAGGCGGGAGATTGTTAACCCCATCGGCGTTATAGGCCATGGAACTGAAGCCCCACTAAAAAACAGGTTCGCCATGATCCGGATCCTGCTCGCCGAAGATGAAGAGGCGATGCGCACTTACCTGACCCGCGCGCTGGAAAATGCCGGCTATTCCGTGGCTGCCGTGGACAGGGGCACCGCCGCAATTCCCCTGCTCGAATCCGAACATTTCGACCTCCTCCTGTCTGACATCGTGATGCCGGAAATGGATGGAATCGAATTGGCGCAACGCTGCAGCGAGATCAGCCCCAGCACCAAGGTCATGTTCATCACCGGCTTCGCTGCCGTGACGCTCAAGGCAAATCGTGAGGCACCCCAGGCCCGGGTGCTGTCAAAGCCGTTCCACCTCAAGGATCTGGTGCTCGAAGTCGAGCGCGTGTTCGAGGATGCGCAGTTCGCGGGGAGCCGCTGAACTCCGGCTGCAAATTCCCCCTTGCCATGAATCGGGACGGGGGCTAATGGCGCGCTTCCCGACGCGATCAGCGGTTCGCCGCCAGCCAAGGGACAAGCAGATGGTGCGGGCGTATAGCTCAGTGGTAGAGCACTATGTTGACATCGTAGGGGTCGCAAGTTCAATCCTTGCTACGCCCACCATCGCATAAGAAACCCCGCCAATGGCGGGGGTTTTT
>NZ_LSIA01000312.1:0-57297 GCF_001556015.1 Novosphingobium sp. CCH12-A3
GACCATGCAGCCCGGTGACCACACCCCAAATTACACCTCATTGACGGACGTGACCAGAGCCGGCATATCGTCAGCGCCGAGACAGCGTCGTCAGACATCTGCGCAAGTATTGTCTCGGCAATACGTTCCAGCACGAGGCGGTCAGCATTCGAGACATGGCTAAGGATTTCGGATAAAGTCTCGTTTCTTCGTTGCAGGATCGCAGATAGGCGAGTCTCGCCTGCCTCAGTGAGCATCAGCGCTACTGCACGACGGTCCCGTAGCGCTTTGGATCGAACGGCGAACCCGGCTGCAACCAATCGATCGACAAGCCGCACCGTCCCCGCGTGGGACAAGCCTAGCACCCGTCCTAATTCGTCGATCGAAAGACCGGTCGCGTGACCGATGACGACGATCGCCGCGGTGGTTTCGCCACCGCCGGGTATCGTCGGGTCGAATGCCGCCTTCTTAATTCGATCGGTGATGCCCACTGCGAGGGCGCCGAACAGATTGACGAGCCGGTCCGAGAGTACGTTCAAAGGGTTGCCTCATTCATTGACGGCGTATAGTGTATGCGCAGCGCATATATCACGCCTGTCTAAGCATGAAGGCAGGTCATGCGCCATGATGAAAGCGAGGCACCATGTTTTCGACATTACACATAGCTGAAAAGACGACCGGCTCTCGCGGGTCTCTCGCGTTGCTGCGCTGGGCGCTGGTGGTCATCTTTCTCTGGTTCGGTTGCATGAAATTCACGAGCTATGAAGCGATGGGCATCGCGCCATTGATGAAGAACAGTCCGATCATGAGCTGGATTCCGGCCGTTTTTGGGGTGCAGGGTGGAAGCTATTTTATAGGCACCGTCGAGCTCGCGACGGCCGCTGCGCTGATTATCGGTGCTTTCAACAAGACGGCCTCCGCTCTCGGCGCGGCGATGTCATGCCTGACTTATGCCGTGACACTGACGTTTTTCCTGAGCACGCCTGGCGTCGCCGAGCCGACCGCTGGCGGGTTCCCGGCGATTTCGGCCGGAACCGGACAGTTCCTGTTGAAGGACCTGGTGCTTCTTGCGGCATCAGCGTGCCTTCTACTTGCGTCCATACGGACAGCAGACGCGTGACGGCAAACAGGTGATAGGCGACGCTCCGGACCTGCGCTTTTGCCGAACCATACCCGCCTCAGCCCATAACGATCGACAAACCCTGTCGCTTTGATAGGGTGTTCGAAAACATGCTTTCGAGGGTTTGTCGTACATGCTGGTCGGATATATGCGGGTGTCAACGACCGATGACCGCCAAACGGTCGATCTCCAGCGGGACGCGCTCGTCGCAACCGGGGTCGATCATCGGCATCTCCATACCGACAAGGCATCCGGCGCGCGCGACGACCGACCAGGCCTGAAAGCCTGCCTCGACTATCTGAACGCGGGCGACACACTGATCGTGTGGAAGCTCGACCGGCTCGGACGCTCGCTGCCGCACCTGCTGACGATCGTCACCGATCTGAAGGCGCGCGGCATCGCGTTCCGGTCGCTGACCGAGCAGATGGATACGACCACGCCGCACGGCGAATTGCTGTTCTCGCTGTTCGGTGCATTGGCACAATATGAGCGTGCGCTCACGCGCGAACGGGTGATGGCGGGACTGGCTGCTGCCAAACGCCGGGGACGCCAAGGTGGCCGCCCGCCGATGATCGACGCCGAAACGCTCGAGCGGATCACCGCCGCGCTGGATGGCGGGGCCAGCAAGGCGTCCGTCTGCCGGACCTTCAAGGTGCCGCGTTCGACCCTTCTCGGCACGCTTGCCCGGATCGGCTGGACCGCACCGGCCAAGGTCTAAGCCGATGCCGCGTCGCGCCGTCCTGTCGGACGAGCAACGCGCGGCGTTGCTCGCGCTTCCCGACGACGAAACCCTGCTCGTCCAGCACTGGACATTGAGCCGGGACGACTTGGCCATCATCGTCCGCCGGAGGCGACCGCATAACCGGCTGGGTTTCGCGATCCAGCTTTGCGCGCTGCGCTATCCTGGCCGTTTCCTGCGACCCGGTGAACTGATCCCTGATACGCCGCTCGCGTTCGTCGCAGAGCAATTGCAGGTCGGACCCGAGGTGCTGGCCGACTACGCGACGCGCGGCCCGACCCGGTACGAACAGCTCGATGCACTGCGCGATGCATTCGGCTTCATGCCGCTCAGTCGGCCGCTGCGAACGACGTTGCAGGAATGGCTCCTGCCGATCGCGCTGACGACGACCAGCGGGGCTAGGCTGGCGCGCGTGATGCTGGATGAGTGCCGGCGACGGCGCATCATTGTGCCGGGCATCAGTTCGGTCGAGCGGATGGTCGCACAGGCGTTGCTCGATGCCGAACGCCATGTCGCCGAGCATCTGACCCGAGGACTCGATGCTCGACAGCGCCGGCTGCTCGATGCGCTTCTCCTGCCCCACACAGGCACGAACTTGAGCGATCTGGCCTGGGTGCGGCAGTCACCCGGCAAGCCCGGCCGAAAGACATTCGCCGCCATCATCGAGCGACTGACACTGCTTCGGGCCATCGGGATCGATCCGGATATCGCCGTAGGCGTCCATCCCGAGCGCCTCCGACGCCTGTGCCAGGAAGGCGTGCGGCTGACCGCGCAACATGTTCGGACGCTGCAAGCGACGCGGCGTCGCGCCACATTGGTGGCGACCATCCTCGAAACCATCGTTACCCTCACCGACGATGCGGTGCTGATGTTCGATCGCCTGCTTGGGCAGATGTTCCGGCGCGAACAGAACAGCGCGGACACGACACTCAAGCGCAACCGGCGCACCATCAACGGCAAAATCCGGCTGCTTGCCCAACTCGGCGCTGCCTTGCTCGCCGCCAAGATATCAGGTGGCGATATCGGCGCTGCGGTCGAGGCAGCGATCGGATGGAATGATCTCGGCCGCGAGGTCGATGAAGCCCGCAAGCTGATCCGCCCCGATTCGGTCGATCCCGTCGCGGTCGCCGCGACCAATTACCCCGTCCTCCGACAGGTCGGTCCCTCGTTCATCGCCTCGTTCACATTCGGGGCGGTGCCAGCCTGCCATGCGCTCGCGCGAGCGGTCGCGATCATGCGCGACCTTCATTTTGGTCATCTGCGCAAATTGCCTGCAGGCACGCCAGTCGGCTTCATCCGGCAAGCTTGGCGTCGGGCGATCGGCACCGGCATTCCCGATCGCAGGATCTATGAATTGTGCGTGCTGGTCGAGCTTCGCGACCGGCTTCGCGCCGGCGACATGTGGGTCGAGGGAAGCCGACGCTATCGTGCTGTCGAGCAGCAACTCATTCCTGCCCCCGTATTCGCCAACATGCGCGCGGCCGGCCCCTTGCCGATACCGGCACCGGATACGGCCGATATCTGGCTGGCCGAACGACGCGCCCGCCTCGCCCGTCGATTGGCCGAGGTCGAGCGAAAGGCGGAGACGGACGCGCTGGAAGACGTGCAGCTCAGCTTGGGCAGGCTGCGGATTTCGCCCTTGAAGGCGATTACTCCCGAGGAATCCGATACCGCCCTTGCGCCGCTCTATGCGCATCTGCCCGCGATCCGCATCACCGACCTTCTTGCCGAAGTCGATCGATGGACCGGGTTCAGCCAGTGCTTCACGCATCTGCAAAGTGGCCGTGCCGCGGATGAACCACGTGCGATCCTCACGGCGGTGCTCGCCGATGCCACCAATCTGGGCCATACGCGCATGGCGGAAGCCTGCAATCTCGTGACCCAGCGCCAACTCGGTTGGCTCGCCTCGTGGCATCTGCGCGAGGAAACCTACGGTCGCGCGCTCGCCCGGCTTGTCGACGCCCAACACACCGCGCCGCTGGCCGCGCTGTTCGGGTCCGGCACCTCGTCCAGCTCAGACGGTCAGAACTTTCCGCTCGACCGCCGCGCCCAGGCAACCGGCGCAGTCAATCCGCACAAGGGGACAGAGCCGGCTGTCTCCTTTTACAGCCACGTCTCGGATCGCTACGCGCCGTTCCATTCCACAGTTATCTCCGCTTCGGCGAGCGAGGCGGCACAGGTGCTCGACGGGCTGCTCCACCACGGCGCCGATCTGCACATCGAAGAGCATCACGTCGATGGCGGGGGCGTCTCCGACCATGTGTTCGCGCTATGTCATCTGCTTGGGTTCCGGTTCGCGCCGCGTATCCCGAATATCGCCGCACGCCGTTTGCACCTGTTTAACGGCATCGAACCCGGCCCCGATATTGCGCCGCTGGTCGCGGGCCGCATCGACGAAGGTCTGATCGAGGCACACTGGGACGACGTGCTGCGACTGGGAACCTCGATCCGCACAGGCGTCGTCAGCGCCTCGATCATGCTGGAACGGCTCGGCTCCTATCCACGCGCCAACGGCCTGGCACTGGCGTTGCGCGAGATCGGTCGCGTCGAGCGTACCCTGTTCACGCTCGACTGGATCGAGCAGCCCGAACAGCGTCGCCGCGCCACCCGCGAACTCAACAAGGGAGAAGCGGAAAATGCCCTGAAACGCGCCATCTTCTTCCATCGCATCGGCCGTATCCGCGATCATGCGCTGCAAGCCCAAAGCCATCGGGCGAGCGCGCTGAACCTCGTCGCCGGTGCCATCGTCCTGTGGAACACGACCTACCTGCAAGCCGCCCGGATGCATCTCGCCAACCTCGGCCGGCCGGTCCCGCCGGACCTGCTGCAACACCTATCACCGCTCGGTTGGCAGCATATCAATCTCACCGGCGATTACCTCTGGACCGATCCCGATGCGCCATCCACCGCGCTCAGACCGCTTCGCCAGATGCGCGCCGTCGAAGGCACGGCAAAACCTTAGCGTATATCTGGGTCCGTTCTGTGTACCGACCCCTATCTGCGGAGATTGACGAGCACCAAGCGGCCGGAGCACCGCGAGGACTGCCCCTTCTTCCGCGACCAGGTCACGCACCGCATCACCGAGATCCGCTCTCGCGAGACGCCTGCTGATCCACCCACCGGCTATTTCGAGGTGCTGCGCCCAGCCCCGGAGAAACTGGCGCAGAGGCCCGAGGAAGATGCCAGCGACGATCGCACCCGCCATGCCTCCGTTCCGCGCCTAGCGCGGCTCCTGTGGCGCCTGATCGACGCTGCCGGCACCAACAAGGTGGCCCCCGTCGCGCACGAATACGAAACCGCCTCGATCAAGCTGGAGTTCGAGGCGCTCGGCAGAGCCTCGACCAAGATCGAGATCGCGCCGGGCATCGAGCTCGGCCGAGCGTTCTGGACCCACGCAAATGCGCTTCACAGCCGTAGAGCCTACGCCATGCTGCGCCAGCTCGCGAAATCGTGGCCGAGCGGACACGCGCCACAGGGCTTCATGGCGCTGTTCTCGCCACACGTCCGGGGCCACGTCGTCGACGTCCCCGGGGCCGAGGCGATCCACGTCGCCAACCGCGTGCAGTCGCCCTCCGTGCGCGGCAACCTCATCAAGGGGCCGTTCTTGGTGATGATCGTCGCGGGCGAGTATCCCGAGGCGCACGGCTACGCACCGCTTCGCGCCTACGCTCAACCAATCTTCTCCGGTCAGCGCTTCATCCCGGTCGACTCCGAGTTCGAACGGTCGGTCCTTCGCGAGCTGTTCAAGGCCCGCCGGCTACTGGACGCCGGGGGAGTGGATCTCGCGATCGAGAAGCCCGTCTTTGACCGCCTCACGACCCAGGGCTCATGCCGACCCGACTTCCTCCTCGAGGCACGCTCGCGCCTGACTGGCGAGATCAAACAGCTCGTGGTCGAAGCGATGGGCTTCAGCGACGACGACTACCTGACGTCCAAGGCGACGACGCATCCGCGTATGCGGCTCCTTGGACCACTCCTGACGATCGAGCCCACGGATGTCGAGAAGGACCGCGTGGGCGATCTGATCGCGAGTGCTCTCGATCTCTGAGGCTCAGTTCCAGCTCAGGCTCATGCCGAACGAGACCACGATCCCGAGCGTCACAGGGGTCGACAGAAGGTAGAGCTTCTGCCAGCGCCACCAGGTCTTCGGCAGGAACAGCACGGCGCCACGCACGGACCGCATCTCCTCCCAGGACCGCTCGCGATACAGACGGATTCCGGCGACCGAGACGGAGAGGACCATCGCGATCGCGCAGCACAGCCCCGTGGCGGTGTAGAGTGCTATCCAGTTGATCAACTCGACTTGGGTCAGGTGCGCCATGATCAGCCTCGTAGCCCGCCTCGGGTGATTAATGTCTCCGACCCTTGGCCGGTTCCGAACGGACCCTATCTGTTTACAACAGCATGGTGAGGATATGCTTAACCCCCCACCGCAACGAAAGTGACGCAAGTTCCTCGCATACCGCAAGCTAATGGTCGATAAACGGCTTCGCACGTCCTGCCGATCGGATCGCCGACCCACGTCCGCACGCCGAGCTGCCGAGGCGGTTTGTTGATGAACCCCGGCGTCGTCGTCCTCGTCATCATCTTCGAGGGCGTTCGGAAGGTCACGCTCCACGCGACCGAAGCGCAGGCGTGGCGGCAGCTGATGGAGTTCGTAGACCGACGCTGGGAACGCCGGTTCGGCCGAGCCCCCTCCCCTATCGAGCCCGAGGCGCGCGCGGACCAGTTCTTCCGCAACAACAGCGACGATCTCTACGCCATCATCGACGCCGACCTTTCCGAGCTGCAGGAGGCGCTCAGCTGACGCCGTTCTTCGCTTGGCCTGACGCACCATCCCGTCGTACAATCTAGGCGAGCGGGAGCCTCCTATGTTCGAGTGCCTTATCTTGGGCGACAGCACCGGCGTCGGTGCCGGTCAGGCGATCAACCGGCGCTATGCCCAGCAATGCGACGTGCAGGCCGTCGAGCGTGCTACAGCGGCGCAGATCCTCACCTGGAGGAAAACGGGCAAAGACTATGGCGCCTGTGTTTTCGCCATGGGATCAAACGACCCGGCCGGCGCCGCCCTCGCGACCAAACTCACGAAGATCCGCACCAGCCTCTGCTTTCGCCGAGTCATTTGGCTGCTGCCTTATGCAAGACCCCAGGCTTATACTGTCAGCTCGGTTGCCGCTCGCTTCGGGGACGAGACGGTCGACTTGAACCGTTTTGAGACGCGGGACCGGATACATCCGCGCAACTATTCGCAAGTAGCATCGGTTCTTCTGCGCTGAGCGCAGAATCATAAAAGAGGTGAGAGGGATCGAGAGGATCGGGCAAGCGGGAGTTGCGTCCCGCGGCCCCTGCCCTCACCCGCCGAGGCTCCGGTCCCGGCGCAGCTCGCAGGAGCTTGCGATGTCGCTACACCTCTTGATGATCACCTTCGGCGACAAAGACGAACTGTCGGTCCACCCGGACCACGGCTCCGCATGGGCGGCGCTGCTGGGGTTCGTGGACGATCGCTGGTCAGCCTTGCTCGGAAGCACAGAGGCACCCGATGACGAGAACGCGCGCGTCGACGCCTTCTTCGCACTTCCGGACGCCTTCTACCTGATCGGCGAAGTGGTGGCGTCGCTGCCCGCCGCCTAGCGTTCCTCTCCCTCAGCCAGGTCCATCAGCTTCTCGATGGCCTGCCAGTAAGGCAGCCGCTCCCGGTCGCAGTATTCGACGAAGCGCCCCATCACGCTCACCGGGCCTTTGACGCTGACCTGGTGGAGCTGCTCGCCCGCATAAGCCGACTTCTGCCGGCGCGGCAATGCCGCAGGCGCGGACGGCTTGGAGAACCCGTGTTCGCGCCCGATGTCATCTACCGCAGCCGCGTCTCGGCGCTGATCCGTTCGGCTGCGTTCAGCCCGGGTGTTCGGCCGGATGTCCGAGAGATCGTCCAGCCCAAGTTTGATGCCGTTGCTCATGCCGTCTGCTCCACGACAGCGTTCTGCCGTCTGATTTCCGTCACGACCTCCTGCACGAAGGCGGTGGCATTGATGCGCGCCTTGTCCAGCCCGGTCGCCTGATCGTCGCCGAGGCTCCAGAGCGAGCGGTAGTGTGTGAACATCGCGCGAAACCCCGCGCGATCGTTCAGAGCGGTCTCGAAGGTCGGGATACCCGCGCCCCGAAACTGCGACCTGATTTCCTTCTCGTCGCGCGTCGCGATCGCAGGGTTCACGCGCGTAAACAGCATGCGATACGGGATCTCGCGGCGAAGCGCCCTCCCCTCATCCACCACCAGCTTGATCGCCCGGCTCGCCTGTCGTGCGTCGACCGGCGACGCCTGCAGCGGGATGATGACCAAGTCGGTCCGCGAAATCGCGCGAGACATGGCCAAGTTCGCGGTTCCTTCCAGATCGACGATGACGAACTGGCTGGAGGCTGCCGCCTCCTCGATCTCGTCGATGATCGCGTTGTCTGACGGGAGTGTCCGGCACTCGAATCCAGGATCAGACGTCTCGCTCGCCCACGTCTCAAGCGTTCGGTTCGGGTCGCCGTCGATGACAGTCACCGAGGCCCCGGCTTGGCTGAGACCGCTGGCGAGCACCAACGCCGACGTGCTCTTACCTACCCCGCCCTTGGGGCTTGCAAAGCTGATTACTGGCATGCTCCAGCCTTCCTCGTCATCGCTGCGCTACACTGGCGCAGCCTTCACACGACAGGCGGGGAGATTGCCCGCCCTGACTACGCCATGCCAGACCACACATCGCTTGGCAACGCTATACATGGCAGGGCATGGATAGGATACGCTACTAAGGCGTACTAAATGCTACGCAGGGCTATGCCACCCCAGCCACCGCATGGCAGCGCTACGCTAGAATATGGTAGCCACCGCTATGCACCGCTCGGGCATGCCGAGCATTCCGAGCGGTTCAGCTGCGATGCTTAGGCCTTCTCTTGGTACCATAGTCTACCACTGGCCGGAGCGAGGGGAGGGGGTGCAGAATAGCGAAGGAGCAGAAAAGATGCCCTATACCGCATTGAAACCAAGCCAGGAACTCGTCGACATCGTCGGCTCGCTCGGTGGAGTTTGGCACGGCTATGTTGCGACATGCCGATGCCCAGCCCACGTCGATCGGACCCCGAGCCTGTCGCTACGCCAGGGAGATCGCGGCATCCTCGTGACGTGCTTTGCGGGCTGCGAGGCAGAGGACGTCCTGCGCGAGATTCGTCGCATCCCGGTGACGAGGCGTTTCGAGCCCCCGAAGGCCGACATACGCCGCGGAACCGGGAACGTCGAACGTCTCTGGGAACAGGCCCGCGACGTCATGCAGACGCTCGGCGAGCGCTACTTGCAGCGACGCCACATCGTCGCAGGACCGGCCGATCTCCGCTTCCATCCGCGATGCCCGCTCGGACCCAAGGGACGTACCGTTTTCAAGCCCGCCCTATTGGTCGGCGTGAGGGAGGGACATCGGCTCGTCGCCTTCCAGCGCATCTTCCTCGACCCGGCAACCGCGGACTACGAGTGCAAGGTCATGCTTGGACAACCGGGGCAGGGGGCGTGGCAGGGACGACCGCTGCAAGGTGACACGCTCGCGATCGCGGAGGGGTTCGAGACGGCCGCGGCCTTCACGATCCTGCATGGCGTGCCCTGCTGGGCGACCCTCGGCGCTCGACGGTTCGATCATCTCGGCCTGCCGTCGGCGCTCGCCAATCTTCTACTCGCACAGGATAACGATCCGGAGGGCGAAGCCGCTGCCGTACGCGCAGAGGCTCACTATGCACGTCCCCGGCTCAACATCCGGCGAGCGCCACCACCAGGGCGCATCAAGGACTGGGCGATCGTCCTCGATCGCGAGCAGGAAAGGGGAGGGGGGTCGAGTGGATGATGCTGCCGTTTGGGCGGCCGATCCAGGAGACCCCCATGACCGACCTATTCTCGACGGCCGAGAACGCCGACCGAAGCGCCGCGCTCCTGCTGCAGGATCGACTCCGCGCCGGCGACAGCATCACGCGGGCCGCCCTCAATGAGGCCATGACGAAGGCCTATGGCGGCACCGACGCGCAGGGATGCTGGACCCAGCGCGAGAGCTTCGAGGTGCTGGAGCACGCGCTCGCCGTCCACCTGCGGACGGTCCCCCACGCGCTCCACGCCTTGCCCGATGTTGCCCACGCCATCCGGCTCATGGCGGCGCTACCCACCCAGACTGTCCGGAGCGAGGAGCAGCTCGAATGGCAGCAGTTCTCGACACCGGCAGACATCGCCGCTCTGGCCGTGCTCCTGGCGAACGCACAGGAAGGCGACGTCGTCCTCGAACCCAGCGCCGGCAACGGCCTGCTCGTCGCGCAGCTGCGCCAGGACGTCACGCTTCAGCTGAACGAACTCGACCCGGCTCGACGGGCACGGCTCGCCCACAGCTTTCCCGGCGCGCCGATCACCGGCTACGACGGCGCAGCGCTGACGTCGCTGATGGCATCGTCCGAGCGTCCCACGCTGGTCCTGATGAACCCGCCGTTCTCGCGCTCGCTCGGCCGCGGCGCCGACGACTTCGCGGCCGTGCGCCACCTACAGGCAGCCTTGCGCCGCCTGCGCACCGGAGGACGGCTTGTCGCGATCATGCCCGACTGGTTCGGCCCCAGCGCGCGTCTGCGTGACCTGTTCGACTCCACGCTGCGCGATGTCGCGGTCCGAACCTCGATCCGCCTCGAAAAGTGCTACACGAAGCACGGCACCTCGATCGCGGTCCGCCTCTACGTCATCGACAAGGCACCGGGCACGACGATCCCCTCGACGATCCAGCGCTCGTCGGTCGCCGAGATCCTCGACGCGGTGACGATCGTCGACCGGCTGAAGCCGAAAACGGACGTGCCAATGGCTCCTGTCCGGAAGACCGGCACGACCTCACTGTTCCGTGCCGTGAAGAGCACGCGCCCTGCCGAACCGCGCGCCTATCATGCCCCCGTCCGCAACGAGGTTCTCCCCGTCGATTTCACGCCGCTGGAAACCCCGGCGCCGCTTCTCGGACAGACGGGCGTCTACCTGCCCTATCGGCCGAGCCGCCTCGTGTTCACCACCGCCGGCGAGCATCCGACCGCACTGGTCGAGTCCGTGGCCATGGGCTCGATCCCCGCGCCAATCCCCCATCATGTCCCGCGCTTGCCCGAGCGGACGGTTGCCGAGCGTCTGCTGTCGGCCTCGCAGCTCGAAACAGTCGTCTACGCCGGCGATGCTTGGACCCAGATGATCCCGGGCCGGTTCCGCCCGAGCAAGGAGGGCGTCGGACTGGACCTGTCCGAGGACGGCCGCGAGTATCGCAAGGGTTTCTTCTTGGGCGACGGGACCGGGGCGGGGAAGGGCCGGCAGATCGCCGCCTGCATCCTCGACAACTGGCTGCAGGGCCGCCGCCGCCACATCTGGATCACCAAGAACGAGCCCCTCCTCGAGGATGCCCGACGGGACTGGACCGCGCTGGGCGGCATGACGGCTGACATCCAGCCCCTTACCAGCTGGAAGATCGACGAGGTGGTCAAGCTCGACCAGGGCGTGATCTTCGTCACCTATCCGGCGCTCCGCTCTGCTCGGGGTGATCACACCCGGCTCAAGCAGCTCATCGATTGGGCACGCGAAGACTTCGACGGTGTCATCGCCTTCGACGAGGCACACGAAATGGGCGGCGTCGCAGGCGGGGAGGGCGCTCTCGGCGCGAAAAAGGGTTCCCAGCAGGGCATCTGCGGGGTGCTGCTCCAGAATAACCTGCCCGGCGCGCGCGTGCTCTACGCCTCGGCGACCGGAGCCTCCGACGTCAACAATCTCGCCTACGCCGTCCGGCTCGGCCTCTGGGGACCGGAGACCGCCTTCGCCGACCGCGAGCAGTTCATCAGCGGCATCCGCAAGGGCGGGATCGCCGCCATGGAGCTCGTCGCTCGCGACCTCAAGGCGACCGGCCTCTACATGGCGCGCGCGCTCAGCTTCGCCGGCGTCGAGTACGACATCCTCAAGCATGCGCTGACACCCGACCAGATCAGGATCTACGACACCTATGCGGATGCCTGGGGCATCATCCACCGCAACATGGAACAGGCGCTGGAGCTGACCGCCGTCGTCGACTCCCTCGAGAACGCGACGCTCAACAGCGGCGCCAAGGCGTCCGCCCGCTCGCGCTTCGAGTCGACCAAGCAGCGCTTCTTCGGCCAGGTCCTTCTCAGCCTGAAGATGCCGACCGTCATCGCCGCGGTCGAGGAACACCTCGCCGATGGCAAATCGGTGGTGCTGCAGCTCGTCACGACCGCGGAATCGATCCTCAACCGTCGCCTCGGGGAGCTCAGCCCCGACGAGCGGGCAGACCTCGAAATCGACCTGTCGCCACGCGAATATGTCTAATGTGGAGCTCCACATTATACTGATTACCGGAACTTCCTCAGGCTATGGGAAGGCGACCGCACAGCTCTTTCTCGATCAAGGTTGGAACGTCGTTGCGACAATGCGGGCGCCTGACGAAAGCGTGTTCGACAAGCCCGGGGACCGGCTGAAAGTCCTGCCGCTGGATGTGACCAGCGCTGAAAGCATTTCTAAGGCTCTCGCCGATGCCGTCGCCGCCTTTGGACGGATTGATGTGCTGGTCAACAACGCGGGCATCGGCTTGCTTTCCGCGTTCGAGTTTACGCCTGACACCGTAATTCGGGAGATGTTTGAAACAAACACTTTCGGGGTGATGGCGGTCTGCCGAGCGGCAATCCCGCATATGCGCCAGCATGCGGGTGGTGTGATAATCAATGTGACCTCCAGCACGGCGATCGCCCCGATGCCGTTCGTTGCCGTGTATACGGCCAGCAAGTGTGCTGTTGAAGGGTTCACTGAGGCGCTTTCGTATGAATTGGGCCTGGTTGGCATCCGGGCGCGGATCGTAGAACCAGGCCTTGCACCAACGACCAATTTCAGAACGAACAGCGCCAATCGCATTGAGGGACTGACACCACCGCCATACGACGCCTTTGCGCAACGCTATTTCGCCAAGTTGCAAGACTATCCAACCGCGTTCACGAGTGTGAGCGAAGTCTCCGAGGCTGTTTTCGCTGCTGCGACGGAGGAGGGCGATCGGCTGCGCTTTCCGGCGGGCCCCGATACCGCGTTGTTCGCACAATTGCGATGGATGACCTCGGAGGAACATTATTTGGCACAGATGCGGGCGATGTTCGGGCCTGATCTTTCTGAGTAGTGTTTTCTCTATGCGAGTGTCGCTTCTCCACGAGCATCGTAGCCGCATAATTGGCGCCGTCCCGCGGTTCGCGGCGGCGGAAATGCGCAGTCATTCCCTGTTGCGCAGGTCGCGGCTGAGCGTCGGCCGGCCACTGCATCGGCGGGCAGGCGGAGGGGGACATGCCTGACTTGGCTCTTGACCTCCGCTTTCTCCGCTACGCGATTCTGGTTGCGGAACACGGAAGTTTCCGCCGTGCGGCCGATGCGATGAATCTCTCGCAGTCGACGGTCAGCCGTCGAATTCAGTTGCTCGAACGCAGGGTGGGCGTGCCGCTCTTCGAACGCAGCAGGAGCGGAGTGCGGCCGACGCCAGCCGGCGAGCGCTTCATACGGGAGGCTGCATTTGGCGCTGAACACATTCGCCAAGCTGTCAGCAGCCTAAGCATGGAGAAACGAGGCCAGATTGGGGAGTTGAAAATCGGGCTGATGGCCTCGCTCGCCAGCGGTTTCTTGGCCGACGTGCTCGAGGCGTTCCATTTCCGGTTTCCGAACATCGATATAAAGATCGAAGAGGCGACGGCGCAGGCGACTGCCGCCGGCGTGCTAAGCGGTCGGCTCGACGCGGCATTCATTCCCGGCGAGCCGCGTCTTCCCGGTTGCCAGGCGATGCATCTCTGGGGTGAACCTCTATACGTCGCAGTTTCAAAGCACCATTCCATGGCGGCACGCGTCGGCGTCAATTGGGAGGATCTCCGCGACGAGACATTCCTTGTCGCAGCGGACGTTCACGGGCCTGAGGTCGAGGCGATCATCGTGCGGCAGCTTTCCGGTTTGGGTTTTCATCCGCGGATCTCGGTGCAGCGGGTTGGCCGCGAGAACCTCCTCAACATGGTGGGCATGGGATTCGGCGTGACCTTGGCTGCGACCTCCACTCAGGGCGCCTCCTATCCCGCGGTCATCTTCGTTCCGCTTGCCGAAGGGGGCGAGGTGTTCAACTCAAGCGTTGTTTGGTCGACAAACAACGTCAATCCCGCGCTTAAGCGTCTGCTGGACCTTAGCGCATCGATCGCAAAAACGCACCAGCGGCGGTCCTCAACGGTCCTAGAGGCCATTCAACGGTTGACATAACGAGATGACTGGTCATTTATTAACGTCATGCCACGTCCACCGAATCCAGAAGTTCGTTCGCGCCTCATCGAAAAAGGCGCAGAAATCATCCATCGCCTTGGCTTCAACGGCTGTGGCGTGCAGGATATTACTGCCGCTGCCGGAGTTCCGAAGGGATCGTTTTACAATTACTTCGAAAGCAAGGATGCGTTCGCGGCAGCGATACTCGATGAATACTGGCGCGCAATCGAATCCAATTACGTGTCCATCCTGGAAGACGATTTCGTTAGCCCGTTAAAGCGCGTCGAGAGACACTTTTCGGAGTTGATTGAGTATCATGAGCGACAGAAATTCACGTTTGGCTGTCTGATCGGCAATCTCGCGCTTGAGCTTGCGGCGCAGAGCTCGATTGCACGATCAAAGCTGAAAGCTCTCCTGAGGACTTGGACAGCCGCCCTTGCAAAGTGCCTGTCGGCCGCGAGCGAAGCGGGAGAGCTTCCCCTCGCGCGCGAACCCCAGGACCTTGCGGCGACGCTCATCGAGGCCTTCGAGGGCGCGGTGATGGTGGCCAAGGTCGAGCAAAGCGGAAGAGCTCTGAGGCGATTTGGCACTGTTGCCCTGCCTCGGCTCCTCGCGTGAAAATCGTGTCGTATTAATAGACGACCAGTCACTTTAATACGTCGCCAGCAGATGGCGCCTTCCTCTTCTGAAAGGAGAAGATCATGACTGAACTCTACGCAGATCCCGAAAATCCGGTGCTTCCAAAAAGCACGTTTCAGCTCGACCTGAAGCGAGCTGCCCTCGTGGTGATCGATCCGCAGAACGACTTCTTACATCCCAGCGGTGTGAGCTGGCCGTTCTTCGGCGAGAGCGTTGTCGAGAACAACACCGTGTCGCACATCGGCCAACTGTTCGAAGCCGCGAAGGCAGCGGATATCACCGTCGCCATCTCGCCCCACTTCTACTATCCATGTGACCATCATTGGCAGTTTGGCGGTCCACTGGAAAAGACCATGCATGCGATCAACATGTTTGGTCGCAAAGGCCAGTTTACCGTGGAGGAATTCGAGGGATCGGGCGCGGATTTCCTCGAAGACTACAAAAAGTACATCCACGACGGCAAAACCATCATTGCCTCGCCGCACAAGGTCTACGGCCCCGAGACGAACGACCTCATTCTCCAACTGCGCAAACAAGGTGTGTCACAAGTCATCCTGGCCGGCATGGCCGCCAATCTGTGCATTGAAGCGCATTTGCGGGAACTGATCGAACAGGGCTTCGAAGTGGTGGTCGTTCGCGATGCGACAGCCGGCCCTCGCGTTCCGGAGGGCGACGGCTACCTCGCCGCCCTGGTGAATTTCCGGTTCCTCGCGCACGGCCTTTGGACGACCGCGGAAACCGTCTCACAACTGAAGGGCTGAGACGCCCGCACCTGCGCACATGTCCCTGTGGTCCCGGCATTGCCGGGACCGCATCCCGTTAGCGATCATCAAAGAAGGAGAACGGATCGATGAGGCGTGAGGAACTGACCGAAAAGATATTGGACATCAAGCGCGAGCGAGGCTGGTCGTGGAAACACATCACCGGAGAGATCGGTGGTGTGTCCGAGGTGCTGATCATCGGCGCTTTGCTCGGGCAGATGAAGCTGATCAAACCGCTCGCGAAGAAGGCTGCGGCGCTGTTCGGCCTGTCGGAGGCAGAAGAGCGTATGCTGAACGAGGTGCCATATCGAGGCATGCCCATGCCGCCGACGGACCCCCTGATATATCGCTTCTATGAAATGGTGATGGTCAACGGCCCCGCGTGGAAGGCACTCATCGAGGACGAGTTCGGCGACGGCATTATGTCCGCAATCGATTTCGACATCACGTTCGAGCGTGAGCCGAATCCAAAAGGTGATCGAGTGAAGATCGGAATGTCGGGCAAGTTTCTTCCCTATCGCTACTACGGAAGCGAGCAAGGCATTCCCGAATATGGCTATAAGGAACCCGAATGATCGTTCGCCGGGGCTCCCTTGGGCCCTGCCGACGATCAAGAGGAAGTAACGTGCCGCGCGCGACGTGCCTTGGCGAAGCCGCGATCGGTCGCGATGAAGCGTTCGATCATAGGCGCAATCAGACGTGTTGGATCGGCGACCGGCTGGCCGGTCTCGCGGCCGTGAACCTCAGCGTAAGCGACAAGATCCCGATAGACCGTCGCCGGTAATTCCGCCGTCACCTTCACGGGCTTGTCGTCGGCTATCATGCCGAGTTTCAACTTGGTCACATCAGCCTCCGTAGGGCTCGAGAATAAGATCACGGGTTACGATCACCCGGACCGGGAATCCGGGTCGGATGGTGAGCGTCGGGGCGATGTTGAGCTGCCGCCGGATGATCTGCTGGCCTGCGTCGTTGATCGTGTCTTGGCCGCCGTTGCGGATCGCCTGGATCAGCCGGTCGTCATCATTGGTGGCCAGTTCGGCGCCGACGCTCAGGAGCGTCGAGAGACCGGCGGCCTTGGCGAGATCCCACCAGTGATAGTCGACGCCGTCCTGCAGGCCGGCATAGCCCTCGGCGTCGGCGCCGGGCTGGCGCTCCAGCACGATGCTGCGGCCGTTCGGAAAGATCAGCCGATTCCACACGAGCAGGACGCGGCTCTGCCCGAACTGGACGTTGTTGTCATACTGGCCGATCACGCGCGTGCCCTGCGGGATCAGGAGGATCCGGCCTGTCGGGCTGTCATAAATGTTCTCGGTGACCTGGGCGGTGATCTGGCCCGGAAGGTCCGATCGAACGCCGGTGATGAGAGCGGCCGAGATGACGGCGCCGGCTTGAAGGATATTCGGAGAGGCCGGCGCGGCGATGCGGTCGGCCGCAACAGTGCGTCGGTCGACCGGCGCGTTGAGAAAGGCCTGCTGCCGATCTTGGGCGCTCGGCGTTGCCGGCGGCGGCGCGAGCCCGAGGCTGGCGAGGTCCGGTGGCGCCTGGTTCGGCGTGTTCGCCGTGACCGGCGCGGCATTGCGCGCCTCCGCCGCCGCGAACAGACGGCTGGTGCGGGCGGTCTCGATCTCCTGGAGCCGGCGCTGCTCCTCGGCGCTGAGGCCGGGCTGCGGAGCGGCGACGCCGGGATTGGGCACGGGCTGGCCGCGGTTCTGGGCGCTGACGATCGGCCGGCCGAGGTCGCCCGGCAGCGGCGGGCCGAGCTGCGGCACGCTGCTATAGTCGCGCGGCAGGCCCTGGAGGCCATCCGCCGTGTTGCGGTTGTCGGTTGAATAAAGCTCCTCCGGCGCCCGGCCGCCGTTGCGAGTCTGGAGCGCATAGACCAGCGCACCGCCGATCCCGAGGCTGGCGACCAGGCCGAGCCCGGCGAGCACCTTGCGCGACAGCCGCGTCACGCGCGGCGCATCCGCGCGCAGCCGCATCGGCGCTGCCGCTTCGGGCGCCGATCCGGTCAGCGGCGCGGCCGCATCCTCTCCCTCGTTCCGGTCTTCGCTCACGACGCCGGCCTCCCGTCGGTGCGGGTGATCCGGACACGCTTCTGATTGTCGCCGGAGCCGAACCGCAGCTCGGCGGCGGCGAACAGCCGGTCGACGATCATGTAGTTGGTGCGGACGCGATAGTTGACCAGCTCCGACGTCTTGCCCTCCGGGCCGACGACGAACAGCGGCGGCATCTCGCCCTGGCCGACGCCGCGTGGGAATTCGATGAAGACTTGCCGGCCGTCGTCATAGGCCCGCAGCGGCCGCCATGCAGCACGGTCGCCGGTCACCTCGTAGCGGAAGTTCAGCCGTGCGAGATCGACGCCGGTGGCCACCGGCTGGGTGGCCTGCGCCTCGGCATTCTGCCTGCGGAGCGCGATGAGCTGGTCCTGCGGATACTGCCACGAGACCGAGGCCATATAGGTCCGCTCGGTCGAGCGCAGCTCCATATGGTAGGTGCGTAGATTGGTGTTGATGACCAGGTTGGTCATCAGATCCGCGCGCGTCGGCTTGACGAGGATATGGACCTGCAGCGTCGCGCCGGCGCCGCTCTGCGTGTCGCCGATAATCCAGCGGACCGTATCGCCGGCCGCGACCGGCCCTGAGCCGACGAGCTGCTCGCCGGGTTGGAGCGCAATGTCGGTGATCTGCCCGACGGCGGTGTAGACCTGATAGAGCGCCCCTTGCGTGAAGGGATAGACCTGCATCGAGTTGATGAAGCCGTCGCGCACCGGCTGAATACGGGCGGCGGCGTTGGCCTGGTTGACGCGCGCGGTGGGATCGGCCGGCTCCGGAGCGCGGCGCGATTCCTCGACCGGCTTCATCTGACCGGGCAGCGGCAGCGGTCGCGGCAGCTCGACGACCCGGACCGGCGCGGGAGGATCGACGGTCTGCACGGCGGCCGGAGCGTCGTCGTAGCTGATTTCCGGCGGCGGCGTCGCGGTGGCGCAGCCGGCGAGCGCCGTCGCCGACAGCAGCAAAGCCGCAAATGTCTGAATGCGCAAAGCCGGCCTTCCGGCTTTACGGAAATACGGCTTTGTCATTGCCCCAGCTCCCGTGACCATGAGATTGCGTTGACGTAGATCCCCAAGGGATTGGCCCGCAGCCGGTCGGCATTGCGGGGAATCTGGACGACGATCGTGAGGATCGCGGTCCAGCGCGTGGTGTCGGCGAGCTGGCCGTTCTCATACCGGCGCTCCGTCCAAGCGACGCGGAACGAGTCCGGCGACGCACGGATGACGCTCGAGACATCGACGGCGATCTGCTGGCGGCCGACCTTGGTGAAGGGATCGTTCGAGCGCGCGTAATCGTTGAGTGCGGCCGCGCCGCGATCTGTCGTGAAGTCGTAGGCGCGTAGCCAGTTCTGGCGGACGATGATCGCGTCGGCTGGGATCGAGCGGACCTGCTCGATGAAGCGCGCCAGGTGGAAGGCGATCTGCGGATCGGTCGGCTGGTAGTCGGCGGTCGCAGGCGCAATCGCTTGCGCCTGGCCGAGCCGGTCTGTCTGCACCACCCATGGCACGACGGTTCCCCGAGCTGACTGCCAGACCAGCGCAGCGGCGAAGCCGGCGCTGAGGAACAGCGATCCGAAGGCCATATAGCGCCAGTTCCTCGCCTGGACGCGGGCCGAGCCGATACGGTCGTCCCAAACCTGGGCGGCGCGCTGATAAGGGGTCTCGGGCTCGGGAGCCTTTCCGTAATGCGTAGAGGGTCTTCGGAACATCAGCGGTCGCTTTCAGAGAGGTTGATGGAAGAGCCGCCGCCATGGCTGTCGCCGCTGCGGACGGCATGGACGGTGGTGGAAACGGCGTGGCTCATCTGCTGGGAGCGTTTCATGCGCTGGGCCCAGGCGGGCGGCGTGTTTGAATTGCCGGCGGCGGGCGCGGCCTCGTCTGAGCCGCCGCCGGCAATTCAAACAGTCGAGGAGCCGCCGGTCGCCTCGAAGGCGGACTTGGCGCCCTCCGAGAAACTGGAGCGCATGCTTTCGGTCGAGCGTTCAGCGGCGCGGCGGAGCGGCGATGTTGCAGCGGAACCGGCGGCCCGGGCGACGCCGCCCAGGCCACTGGCCACACCTGAGGCGCCCGACTGCCCTGCGGCGCCCAGGCTGTAGGCGGTGGAAGCGCCGCCCGCGAGGGCGGCGCCCCCGCGAGCGGCGGCGGCCGCGCCTCCTGCCAGCGCGGCTCCTCCGGACGCCACCGCTCCAACCGTGGCGGCGCCTGCGGCGACCATGCCGCCCGCGGCTAGGCCGGTTCCGATGGCGGCGCCCGCGCCGAGCTGGGGTCCGCCAGAGACGAGACCGTTGGCGATGCCCGGACCGAAGATGCCAAGACCGAGCAGCGTCAGCGCCGCGAGCACGATGGCCATGGCCTGATCGATGGTGGGTGTTGCCCCGCCGAAGCCGGCGGTGAATTCGGAAAACAGGCTCGACCCGATGCCGATGATGACGCCGAGGACGAGCACCTTGATACCTGAGGAGATGACGTTGCCAAGCACACGCTCGGCCATGAAGGCGCTCTTGCCGAACAGCCCGAACGGGATGAGCACGAAGCCCGCCAGCGTGGTGAGCTTGAATTCGATCAACGTCACGAAGAGCTGGATGGCCAAAATGAAGAAGGCCAACAGCACCAGCGCCCAGGCGAGCAGCATCACCGCGATCTGGATGAAGTTCTCGAAGAAACTCCAGTAACCCATGAGATCGGATATGGAATCGAGCAGTGGCCGGCCGGCATCGAGGCCGGTCTGGGCGACGCGGCCGGGCCGCATCATGTCGGCGACGGTGAAACCGGTGCCGGAGGCTTTCAGGCCGAGGCCAGCAAAGCTCTCGAAGATGATGCGGGCCAGGTTGTTCCAATTGCCGATGAGGTAGGCAAAGACGCCGACGAACAGCGTCTTCTTCACCAGGCGCGCCATGATGTCTTCGTCGGCGCCCCAGCTCCAGAACAGCGCGGCGAGCGTGACGTCGATCACGATCAACGTCGTGGCGATGAACGCAACTTCGCCGGAGAGAAGCCCGAAGCCGCCGTCGATGTAGCGGGTGAAAACTTCCAGGAAGTGGTCGATGACGCCGGTGCCGCCCATGATCTCAGCGCGCCTCGTTCGTGTGGGAGTCGACGGCCGGCACGGGCTCCTTGACGATGGGCTCGCGCGTGACCGGCGGATTCTGCGGGATGTCCTGCGGACCGGGCGCCTGCGGCGCCGGCTGCGACGGCGTGAGGAAGCGGTCGCGGTTCTCCGCCCAGGTCTGCAGGCACTCGCTGTCGCTGGTGCCGGCCTCGCCGAGCCGCTGGCAGCGGCGCAGCTTTGCCTTCAGCGGATCGGCCGCCGCTTCCGCGGGCACCGCGATGCTGCGGTAGATCGGCGGCTCGTCCTTGCGGGCGAGTTCGATGGCGGTGGCGGTGACGGCGAAGGTCACGAAGAAGATGGCGCCGATGCGCGCGAGGATCTTTCCGTCCATCGTCGCGCCCTCAGTTGCCGTTCTGGAACATCTGCGCGTTGCCGGGCTGGTAGCCCGAGCCCGGCGTCAGGAAACGGCGGCGCTGCTCGCGGCCCTGTTCGGCGGCCGCCGACCGCTCGGCTTCGGCGAGCGCCTGGGAACGGCCGTTCGCCGAGACGACGGCGGTCAGGTCCGCGAGCTGCTGGGCCTGGAGTGCGAGAAGCTGGTTGCCCGCCTGGGTGGCCTGCAGCGCGCCGGTGGCGCCCTGGCTCTGGCCGACCAGCGCCGACATCTGGGTGCGGTTGGTGTCGATGTTGCCGACCACGCCGGCCTGGACGCGCATGGCGTCCTGAAGGCCGGAAACGGTGTTGTTCCAGCGCTCTTTCGCCTGGGCGATGAGCTGCTGATTGGACGCGCTCATCGAGGCGCTTCCGGCCCCGTAATTGGTGCGGAACGCCTGATCGATGTTCTGGACATCGTAGGCGATGCGCTGCGCCTGCTGCAGAAGCTGTTGGGTGCGCTGGACCGATTGCTGGAGCTGTTGCAGCGAGGAGAACGGCAGGCTCGCGAGGTTGCGGGCCTGGTTGATCAGCGAGGTGGCCTGGTTCTGGAGCGAGGTGATCTGGTTGTTGATCTGCTCCAGCGAACGCGCCGCCGTCAGGACGTTTTGAACGTAGTTCGTCGGGTCGTAGACGATCCATTGCGCCGAGGCCGGCGCGACTAGCACCGGCGACGCAGACAAAGGGATGGCGAGGACGGCGGCGGTGATCGCCGCGCGGGGAATGCGCAGTTTCATGGCAGGCTCTCCAGGTTGGTGAGGTCGGGAATGAGGTCGACCGCCCATGTCGCGCCGCGCAGCCGCAGCCAGGCGGCGAGGAATCCCTTGCGGCCATGCTCGGTGACGATGCGGTCTATGGCGGCCTGGTCGGTCTTCGACGAGGCGGCGCAGAGCGCCAGCGCGACGTCGGACAGGCCCAGCTCGAACAGGCGATTGCCTCGGCGGGACTGGCAGTAGTAGTCGCGCTTGGGCATCGCCCGCGCGAGGATCTCGATCTGGCGCGAATTGAGCCCGAAGCGCTGATATATCGCCGTGATCTGCGGTTCGATCGCGCGCTCGTTCGGCAGTAGCAGCCGGGTCTGGCAGCTTTCGATGATGGCTGGCGCGATCGCCGAGCCGTCGATGTCGGAAAGCGACTGCGTGGCGAAAACGACGCTGGCGTTCTTCTTTCTGAGCGTTTTCAGCCACTCGCGGAGCTGGCCGGCGAAGCCCTCATCGTCGAGCGCGAGCCAGCCTTCGTCGACGATGATGAGCGTCGGCTCGCCGTTCAGCCGGTCCTCGATGCGATGGAAGAGATAAGCGAGGACCGCCGGGGCCGCATCGGTCCCGATGAGGCCTTCGGTCTCGAACGCTTGCACCGTGGCGCTGCCGAGATGTTCGCTCTCGGCGTCGAGCAACCGGCCATAAGGCCCGCCGACGCAATAGGGTCTGAGCGCCTGCTTCAGGTCGTTCGACTGGAGCAGCACCGCCAGCCCGGTGATCGTGCGCTCGGCGACCGGCGCCGAGGCGAGCGACGTGAGCGCCGTCCAGATCAGCTCCTTGACGTCCGGTGTGATCGCGACGCTTTCTCGTGCTAGGATTGCGATGATCCAATCGGCAGCCCATGCCCGTTCCGGGGTCTCGTCGATGCGGGCGAGCGGCTGGAGCGAGACGCTGTCGGCCGAGCCTTCGGTAAGCCCGCCGCCAAGATCGTGCCAGTCGCCGCCCATAGCGATGGCGGCGGCGCGGATCGAACCGCCGAAGTCGAAGGCAAAGACCTGTGCTTGGCGGTAGCGGCGGAACTGCAGCGCCATGAGCGCGAGCAGCACCGACTTGCCGGCGCCGGTCGGGCCGACGACCAGCGTGTGGCCGACGTCGCCGACATGGATGGAAAACCGGAACGGGGTGCTTCCCTCGGTCTTGCCAAACAGCAAGGGGGGCGCACCGAGATGGTCATCCCGTTCCGGACCCGCCCACACCGCTGATCGCGGGATCATGTGGGCAAGGTTCAATGTGCTGATGGGAGGTTGGCGGACGTTGGCGTAGACGTGGCCGGGCAGCGAGCCGAGCCAGGCGTCGGCGGCGTTGATGCCTTCGGGCATCGCGGTGAAGTCGCGGCCTTGGATGACCTTCTCGACGAGCCTGAGTTTTTCCGCCGCGATGCGGGGATCGTTGTCCCAGACGGCGATCGTGGCGGTGACATGGGCCTGGCCTGCGAAATCCGCGCCCAGCTCTTGCAGCGCCAGGTCGGCGTCGGCGGCCTTGTTGGCGGCGTCGGTGTCGACGAGCGTCGAGGCCTCGTTGGTCATCACCTCCTTGAGGATCGCGGCGATCGACTTGCGCTTCGAGAACCACTGCCGTCGGATTTTCGTGACGAGCCTGGTGGCGTCGGTCTTGTCGAGCAGGATCGCCCGGGTCGACCAACGGTATGGGAATGCGAGGCGGTTCAACTCGTCCAGGAGCCCTGGCGTCGTGACGGTCGGGAACCCGACGATGGTCAGGATACGCAGATGCGCTTCGCCGAGCCGCGGTTCGAGCCCGCCGGTCAGCGGCTGATCGGCGACCAGGGCATCGAGATACATCGGCGTCTCGGGCACGCGAACGCGGTGGCGCTTGGTCGATACGGTCGAGTGCAGGTAGGTCAGCGTCTCGACGTCATCGAGCCAGGCGCATTCCGGCATGAAGGCTTCGACGAGCTGCAGGATGCGGTCGGTGCGGTCGACGAAGCCGCGCAGCGCCTCCCACGGGTCGACGCCGCGATCGGCCTTGCCCTCGTAGAGCCAGCTTTCGGCGCGCGCGGCGTCCTCGGCCGGCGGCAGGTAGGCGAAGGTGATGAAATAGCTGGACTCGTAGTGGGCCGCGTCCTCCTCGAAATCCGCCTTGCGCTCGGCATCGACCAGAGCGGATGCGGCATCCGGAAACCGGCTCGCGGGATAGGCGCCGACGGCATGGCGCTGTGCCTCGACGAAGATTGCCCATCCGCTGCCGAGGCGGCGGAAGGCGCTGTTGAGGCGGCCGGCGACGGCGACCAGCTCGGCCTGCACGGCGGAATCGAGGTCGGGACCACGGAAGCGCGCCGAGCGCTGGAACGAACCGTCCTTGTTGAGGACGACGCCGGGGGCGACAAGCGCCGCCCAGGGCAGGAAATCCGCAAGGCGGGTCGAGGTGCGGCGATATTCGGCGAGGTTCATCATGGCGGGCCTCAGACTCCGAGATGGCCGGGGATGCGCAGGTGCCGACGTCCGACGTCGACGAACTGCGGGTCGCGCTTGGCCGCCCACACAGCGGCAAAGTGGCCGACGGCCCAGACCGCAAGGCCGACCAGCCAGAGGCGCAGGCCGAGACCGAGGGCTGCGGCGAGCGTGCCATTGAGGATGGCGATGCTCCGGGGTGCGCCGCCGAGCAGGATGTGCTCGGTCAAGGCGCGGTGAACCGGAACGGTGAAGCCAGGCACGTCGCCGCCGCTCTCGATCGGTCCGGCCATCAGACGAGCGCTCCGCCGCCGAAGCTGAAGAAGCTGAGGAAGAACGAACTGGCCGCGAAGGCGATCGACAGACCGAAGACGATCTGGATCAGGCGCCGGAAACCGCCGGACGTATCGCCGAAGGCCAGCGTCAGGCCGGTGACGATGATGACGATGACGGCGAGGATCTTGGCGACCGGTCCCTCGATGGATTCGAGGATCGATTGCAGTGGGGCCTCCCACGGCATCGAGGAGCCGGACGCGTGGGCGGCGGGCGCCAGCGCGAGGCTGACGAACGCGACGGCCGCGAACGTGCGGATGTGGCGCTGAATGCGCAGGACGTGACGGATCATGAGGGGTCTCCTTCGGGGGGCTGGGTTGCGGGGGTGACGCGGTAGTCGCCGCTGGGTCCGAGCCCCTCGACGCGGCCGAGTTCGGCGAGACGTCGGTTCGAGCCGCGTCCGGAGAGGACGGCGACGAGGTCGATCGTCTCGGCGATCAGCGCGCGCGGGACGGTGACGACAGCTTCCTGGATGAGCTGTTCGAGGCGCCGCAGCGCGCCGAGCGCGGTGCCGGCGTGAATCGTCCCGACACCACCCGGATGGCCGGTGCCCCAGGCCTTGAGCAGGTCGAGAGCCTCGGCGCCGCGTACCTCGCCGATCGGGATGCGGTCAGGCCGCAGGCGCAGCGAGGAGCGCACGAGGTCGGACAGCGTCGCGACGCCGTCCTTGGTCCGCATGGCGACGAGGTTCGGCGCGGCGCATTGCAGCTCGCGGGTGTCCTCGATCAGGACGACGCGATCCGAGGTCTTGGCGACCTCGGCGAGCAGCGCGTTGGTGAGCGTGGTCTTTCCGGTCGAGGTGCCCCCGGCGACCAGGATATTGCGGCGGTCGGCGACGGCCTGACGCAGGATCTCGGCCTGCACGGGGGACATGATGCCGGCGGCGACGTAATCCTGCAGCGTGAAGACGGCGACCGCCGGCTTGCGGATGGCGAAGGCCGGGGCCGCCACGACGGGCGGCAGCAGGCCCTCGAACCGCTCCCCCGTTTCCGGCAGCTCGGCCGAGACACGCGGATTGCCGATATGAACCTCGGCGCCGACATGGTGCGCGACCAGGCGCACGATCCGCTCGCCGTCCTCCGGCGACAGCGTCTCGCCGGTGTCCGACAGCCCCTCCGAAAGCCGGTCGATCCAGAGGCGGCCGTCGGGGTTGAGCATCACCTCGACGACGCTGGCGTCGCTCAGGAATCCGGCGATGGCGGGGCCAAGGGCCGTCCGCAGCATGCGGGCGCCTCGAAGTATCGCTTCAGATTTCTGGTGCGAATCGGCCACGTTGTCCCCGTTCTTTGCGGGACCGCGTCAGGCCGCCCCTGGATCGGGGATGAGTAAGAGAACCGGAAATCGGCCCTCGGCAACAGGTGTCAGGGCGTAGTAGCAGTGTAGCGTGCAGAGACAGGGAAACGGAGGAACTGCCGATTACTTGAGTTGCCGCAATCGCTGCTTATTGCGCGTCGCGCGCGGGCTCGATGTCCTCCGAAATCTCCTGACGGAGCTTTGGCCCCTTGGCGAGTCGGCGGCCGAGCGCAGCGACGAAGGCGTCGTAGCGTTCTCCAGCCTGTGCCCGGGCGGCGGCCTGGGCCGGTTCGGGCAGCGGCGGGTTCGAGGT
Source organism: Novosphingobium sp. CCH12-A3 (assembly GCF_001556015.1). Classification (NCBI taxonomy): domain Bacteria; kingdom Pseudomonadati; phylum Pseudomonadota; class Alphaproteobacteria; order Sphingomonadales; family Sphingomonadaceae; genus Novosphingobium; species Novosphingobium sp. CCH12-A3. The sequence continues at coordinate 26,173 of NZ_LSIA01000312.1, forward strand.
CAGCCAGAAGCGCACGAACACCGCCAGCATCTCGACCGAAATCCCCATGTCGCGCTCCATGCGGGTCATGCGGCGGTCGAGCTGGTCGAGGCGTTTGGTGGTCGCCGCTTCCTGCCGCTCGGCCGCGTCCGGCGACAGGAAGGACGCGATCGCTGCCTCGGCGACCAAAGAGCGCGATTGATCGCGGCGTGCGGCATGGGCGACGAGCGCCTTCATCACCTCGGGTTCGAGATAGACCGACAGGCGCTGTTTCTTCGACGGATCGGCCATGGGCGTCTCACAGCTCCATGCCGTCGTTCGGGTCGAGCGAGACCTGACGCGCGACGCCCTGCATCACCTGGTTGGCGCGGCTGATCCGAGCGGCATCCTCGTCGGCGTCGTCATCGAGCCCCACCTCGAATTCATTGTCGATCGGCGCCTTCTTCTCGACGGGCGCTGCGCGGTTCAGCTCGGGCTGATGGCGTCGCTCGGAGCCGGTCGGATCTTCGTCGCCAGCGTCGGCCGCCGCGTCGGCCCCGGCGAGCGCGGCGACTGGGCGGGCCGGAACCGGCAGCCTGGTCCAATCGTCGGAGCTGGGTCGGTTCGACTTGGCGAGCGTCGGTGGCGCGACGATCCGCTCCTTGAAGCGTCGGTCCTCGAAATAGCGGGCCTTCTTCGCGCGGATCGGCGGCGTGCCCGCGACCATGACGATCTCGTCGGCCGGCGGGAGCTGCATCACCTCGCCGGGGGTCAGGAGCGGTCGCGCCGTTTCCGAGCGCGACACCATCAAGTGGCCGAGCCAGGGCGACAGCCGATGGCCGGCATAGTTGCGCATGGCCCGCATTTCGGTCGCCGTGCCGAGCGCATCGCTGACCCTTTTCGCGGTCCGCTCGTCGTTGGTGGCGAAGCTGACGCGCACATGGCAGTTGTCGAGGATCGAATTGTTCGGCCCATATGCCTTTTCGATCTGGTTGAGCGACTGCGCGATCAGGAATGCCTTCAGGCCGTAGCCGGCCATGAAGGCCAGCGCGGATTCAAAGAAGTCCAGTCGCCCGAGCGCCGGGAATTCGTCGAGCATGAGGAGCAGCCGATGCCGGTTGCCCTTAGCGTGCAAGTCCTCGGTCAGGCGCCGGCCGATCTGGTTCAGGATCAGGCGGATGAGTGGCTTCGTCCTGGCGATGTCGGATGGCGGCACGACGAGGTAGAGGCTGGTCGGATGCTTGGCGCCGACGATGTCTGCGATGCGCCAGTCGCAGCGGCGCGTCACCTCCGCCACCACGGGGTCCCGGTACAGCCCGAGAAACGACATGGCGGTCGACAGCACGCCCGACCGCTCATTGTCTGATTTGTTCAGCAGCTCGCGGGCCGCCGACGCGATGACCGGGTGCGGACCGGCTTCGCCGAGATGGGCCGTCTTCATCATCGCCGCCAGCGTCGACTCGATCGGCCGCTTCGGATCGGAGAGAAAGGCGGCGACGCCGGCGAGCGTCTTGTCCTCCTCGGCATAGAGGACGTGCAGGATGGCGCCGACCAGCAGCGCATGGCTGGTCTTCTCCCAGTGGTTTCGCTTTTCGAGCGAGCCTTCCGGATCGACCAAAATGTCGGCGATGTTCTGGACGTCGCGCACTTCCCATTCGCCGCGGCGCACCTCGAGCAGCGGATTGTAGGCGGCCGATTTCGCGTTGGTCGGATCAAAGAGCAGCACCCGACCGTGGCGGGCGCGGAAGCCGGCGGTGAGCGTCCAGTTCTCGCCCTTGATGTCGTGGACGATGGCCGAGCCCGGCCAGGTCAGCAGCGAGGGCACGACCAGGCCGACGCCCTTGCCCGATCTGGTCGGGGCGAAGCACAGCACATGCTCGGGCCCGTCATGCCTCAGATAGGCGTGGTCGAACTTGCCGAGCACCACGCCATCCTCGCCGAGCAGACCGGCGCCGCGCACCTCGTCGGCGCGGGCCCAGCGAGCCGAGCCGAAGGTCTCGGCGTTCTTCGCCTCACGCGCCCGCCAGACCGACATGCCGATCGCAACCGCGATCGAGATGAACCCTCCGGAGGCGGCGATATAGGCGCCCTCGACGAAGATCGGGGGCGCATACGCATCATAGAAATACCACCACGGGAAGAAGGACCAGGGATAGTAGACCGGCCAGTCGCCGAGCATGAACCAGGCCGGGCCGAGCTGCGGTTGGAAGCCGAGCTTCCAGGCCGTCCATTGTGTGGCGGCCCAGGTCGTCAGCAGGACGATCGCGAAGACGGTGAGGATCTGACCCCAGAGTATTTTCGTAGCAGACATCGACGCTCACCAATTGCATTTTCGCAAATTGGTGAAGAGCTGCGGCGCTATTCAATACGTGTCGTCATCATGTCGTACTGTAGCGCAAGGTAGCGAGAAATTACCGGTCTTCGACCGCCAATACGTGCGATCAACGTTCACAGCACGAACCCGCCATCGATAGTCAGGCTGGCGCCCGTCATATAACCAGCCTGATCGCTCGCAAGGTACGATATGAGGCCCGCAATCTCCGCCGGCTGTCCAACCCGGCGAAGGGGAATCATCTCTCGCAATTGTGGAATCATCCCCGCCGTCATGTCCGTCTCGGTCGGACCAGGCTGGATGTTGTTGACGGTGATTCCACGCGGAGCGAGATCGAGGGCAACGCCCTTTGCCATCGATGCGACAGCCGCCTTGGTCATGGCATAAACGCTGGCGCCCGGTGTGCCTGTGCGGACTGCAGTGTTGCTGCCGATCGTAATGATACGACCTCCGTCGCGCATGTGGCTGGCGGCAGCTTGGATGGCGAGGAAAACGCCCCGAACATTGACGGCCAGCATCAGGTCGAGATCCTCCAAAGTGAAGGCGTCCACCGTTGCTATCCGAATGATCCCGGCATTGACGACGACGACGTCGATCTGTCCAAGAGCCTCCGCGGTTTGCGCCGTGGCAGCTCGGATCGCCGTTGGATCGGCACTGTCAGCCCTTATCGAGAGCGCCGTCCCTCCCGCCGCCTCGATGGCGGAGACGACCTCTGCCGCCTTGTCCGGGCGCGACACATAGGTCAGAGCCACCGCGAATCCGTCTGCGGCCAGTCGCGATGCCGCGGCGGCGCCGATGCCACGCGATCCGCCGAACACCAGCGCTGTCCGGCGTTCCGTCCTTGATCCATTGCTCATGAAGAGTCCTTTCTTGATCGATCAGTGCATAACTAGGTGTGGTTCTACGCAGACCATGCCGATCCCCTAGTGAGATCGCAGGCGGTCGGTGGCGAAGTCGGCCATGCGGCGTAGTTCCTCCAAGCCACCGCCGCCACGCGCGGCAAGCTGAATTCCCGCCATGGTCAACTGAATGAAATTCGCTGCTTCCCCGGGGGTGAAGGTGGGGTCGATCTCTCCATTCGCCTGACCTTCGCTGAGTCGCTCGGCAAGCCGCTTGTTGATGGCCATCCCGACTTTGGTCCTTAGTTCGCGAAGTTCGGGATCGGATGCCCCGAATTCGCCGACCGAATTGACACCCATGCAGCCCATCGTCCTGAGCCTGTCGTCCTCGTCGATGAGTCCGATGAGCAGATCGCGGACGCCGGCTAGTGGTGAAATGGCGCCGTTCAGCCGCTTCAGGTGGCCGCTCGTCGTCTCTCGCTGATAGGTCTCGAGCGCTTCCACATAGAGCCGTCGCTTGTCGCCGAAGGCGTGGTAAAGACTCTGCCGCCCAATTCCCATTGCTTGGATGAGGTCTTCCGTCGACGTGGCGGCATAGCCCTTCGCCCAGAAGGCCTTCATGGCTTCCTTCAGGGCGACTTCCCGATTGAACTCTCGCGGTCTGGCCATGAACGCGGTTTAACCGTTATGCACTGATCAGTCAATAACGGCTCGCATGACTTTCATCGGCGAGCGACGTCAATTCCCTAGAGGCCGATTCCCCGCTGCCGGCCGAAGCTCCAGTCGACGCCGCCGTCGCCGCGGGCGACGCCCGAGACGTGACGGCCGAGCTGCTTTTCAATCGATGGTGTCCAAGGCACAAGGCTGAAGCCCAGGCCATCGTCGATCATGGCGAAGCGGCCGGTCGCGAGCGTGAGGCGCCGCTGATAGGTGCCGGTGACGTACTCGCCGGCCTCCGACTTGACCTGGGGTCGACCGGTCTCGGCGGTGATGCGGGCGGCAACTGCCTCCAGCTCGCGCCGGCGCAGCGTGTCGATCAGTCCGGGCTGGAAGCTGACGCCGCGCTTCTGGCGCTCGGCGAGGCCCTGACCGACGAGATGCTCGGCGCGGCGATCCATGGCGTCGCGCACCTCGGCGCCGAAGCCGCCGCCGAGCGCCACGGGCTCGCGGGCGATGGCCTGCCGGTCGAGCCAGGTCGCACCGGTCGCGGTGACCTGCCGCTCGATGTCGATATCGGAGCGCACGGCGATCGCGACGCGACGACGGCCCTGCGCATCGTCGAACTTGCGCAGCTCGACGATCGAGCCCGGCGCGCTGTCGCCGGCCGCGTCGAGGTCGGGCAGCTTGATATGATGGGTGCGGCCGTCGATGCCGTCGACAACGGCGAACGCCGTGCCCTTCAGCTCGTCGTCGAGCCCGCGCGCGACCAGGCGGCCGATGACGGGATCGTTGAGGCTTTCCGACGCGAGCACGTAGCTCGCGGTGCCGCGTGCGATGCCGCGCTCGGTCAGGCCATGATGGATGCGCTTGATGATGTCGCCGCGCTCGCCCAGCTCGCGCAGCGTCGCCTCGGCCTTCTCGGAGATCGTCCACTGGCCGGGGCCGATTTCATCGGCGAGGCCGAGCCCTTCGAGCTTGCGCAGCCGCCCGACTTTGAGCGCGCGGAATTCGTCTGGCCGGCGATCGGCATGCGGTGCGAGATCGATGACGCCGGTGCGATAGGCATCGCGGGCGAACTGGCGATCGAGATTGGTCCAACGATCGGCGTCGATCTGACGTTCGAGGGTGCGCCGGATCTCCTGATCGGTGCGCGGCCCCAACTCGTGGGTGATGAGGTCGCGCGCCCGGTCGCGCATGCCCTCTTTTATGTAGTCGCGCGAGATGACCAGGTCCGAACCGTCGTCGCGCACGCCGCGCACGATCAGGTGGACATGGGGATGCTCGGTGTTCCAGTGATCGACCGCCGCCCATTCGAGCTTGGTGCCGAGATCCTTCTCCATCTGCCCGACCAGCTCGCGCGCGAAGCCTCTGAGGTCGGACATCTCCACGGCGTCGTCCGGCGAGACGATGAAGCGGAAGTGATGGCGGTCGCCCTCGGCGCGCTCGGCGAACGCCTTGGCGTCGACATCGTCGCCGCCGGGACCGAACATTTGGGCCTTCTCCCCGTCACGGGTGACGCCGTCGCGCTGGAGATAATTGAGATGGGTGGCGAGCGGCGCGTTGCGGCCGCCATGGCGGAGCACACGCGCCTTGATCACCGCGCCGCGCGAGCGCGCCGTGATCAAACGGTTCGCCTGGATCGAGGCGCGTTGGCCGCGCCCGAATCGGGAGCGCGCGCCGGGCCCGATCTTCCCTTGCCGGGATACGCTGCCGCCAGCCCGCTGCGCCGCCGCCAGCGCCTGGGCGATGAAGGGCCGCACCCGCTGGGCGCTGGTTGAACGGATGCGGCCGGGCCGGATGCGGAATTCGTTCTCGTCGGTCACGGCTGAGGCCCCGCACATCGCGCGAAGCCGATGATTTTGTTGATGAAAGCGCCGGAGCGCAGGCTGCGCCGATCAGGCGCACCTCGCGAAATCGCGGCATAAGTCCTTGAAAAAGCACAACCGAACCAAGGCGCACATCGCGCCCTTTTATCCTGCCATCGTGCGGTTGTGCTTGCGGCTTCCCCTCCCGACACCCTCCAAGATGCGCCGTGGTTCGCCGTTGTGCGATGGAGTGCAAACCGGCTCATCGGGGACCTGCAGGGTCTCGCCGGGAGACGAAGAGGCCGCCGGCCGGTGCTGCCTCTGCCGCAGCGTCACGCGGCCGGACTGCGGTGTCGGTGTCGCGCGGTTGTTGTTCGGACTGCGCTGGAGCCGCCGCCGAGACGCGTTCGGCCGCACCGATGAAGAGCGGTGCGCGCGTCCAGGCCAGTGGATCGGCGACGGCAACAGTGACGGTGGCCGCCGTTGGTTCGCCGCCTGCAAGGGGGGCGAGCTGGGCGGCGTAGGCGCGCGTTTCCGCAGGCAATGCGCGACCGCCGGCGAGGAATTCCTCGTAGCGTCCTGGCCCGGCGTTGTAGGCCGAGAGGAAGCCCGGCGAGCCGTATTTGTCGTAGAGTTCGCGCAGATACGCCGTGCCCGCGAGAATGTTGTCGCGCGGGTCGAAGGCGTCCGTGCCGAGGCGATACCGGGTGCGCAGCTCTGCCCAGGTATCGGGCATGATCTGCATCAGCCCCATCGCGCCCTTGGGCGAGATGGCACGCACTTCGTTGGCGCTTTCGACCCGCATGACGGCGCGAATCCAGGCGACCGGAATGCCGAAACGCTGCGAGGCCTCCGCGACGAAGGCAGCGAACGGGCCGCCTGCCTCGGGCTGCGATAGCGGCACCGACTGCGCGAAGCCGTGCGACGTCAGCCCGGCGGCCAGGGACAGGCCGGAAAGGAGAAGGAGGAGCAGCCGGTGAGCGGCGCGGGTTCGCCGCGCGCCGCCCTGGTGCTGCCCCCGCTGCTGCTGCGGAGCGCGCACCGATCAGTCCTCCCTCTGCGGCTTGGTCGGGCGCGTCCAGTGCAGGCCCCAGGCGGAACCTTCGTCGTTCGAACGGAAGAGGTTGGCGCGCAACGGCCGGGGGAAAAGCGGGCTGTCGAACTGCGCGGAGACGTAGTCGCCGGCACGTTCGCCGACGTGTTTCCAGCCGGCGCCGACCTCGACGCCTTCCTCGCTGCCGAGCAGGATTCGGAAGTCCGGCGCGTTCTCGGCGTCCGAGGGTTCGGCGGGAACGAAGACGGCTTCGACGTCGATGCCGAGCGCGAGGATGCGCCCGGCATAACCGCTCCGGGTGCGTGTGAATTGTCCGATCTGGGTCATGGTGGTCTCCTTTGGTTTGGGGTGGACGCGGAAACTCAGTGGGTCGGCGCGCCCCAGACGTAGCGGCCGTCGCCGTCTTCATCGGTCCAGACCGGGAGCGCCCGGCCGATGACGGCGCCGACGGGCATTGGCCCGAAATAGCGCCCGTCCAGGCTGTCGCGGACGGCCCAGTTCATCAGGAAGAGTTCGCCCCCGGCGATGCGGCGGCAGCCCTGCCAGTCGGGCAGCGGACGGCCGAGATGATCGCGGTCGAGCGCGTCGCCCATCGGCGCGCCATCGACCGTGATGGCGTGATCGCGGCGGCAGACTTCTTGTCCCGGAAGGCCCGCGACGCGCTTCATCAGCGGGACGCCGCGGCCGATATAGCCGCGCTCCACCATGAAGTCGGCGAATGCCTCGGGCGCGCGGACGGCGACCAGATCGGTCACCGCGAGGTGACGCGGGTGGTCGATGCGATAGAGCCCGATCGGTGTGCTCGCCGAGGCGTTCCAGATGAAGGTCTTGGGGAACTCGACGAACGAAGCGATCGCGATCCCCATGGTCATGAAATAGGTGACCATAACGTAGCCGAAGCGGCTCATGACCCGACCCTCCGACGCAGGAGGAACGCCCGGTGATGGTCGTGCGTGTAGGTGCGCGGCTGATGGCCGGCGGCCATGCGGTTGTGGATGTGGCGCCAGTGATCCATCGAGACCTCGGCGGGATCGACGCCGATCGCCTCGATGGCGTCGATCATCTGCAGCACGCGCTCGACCTTCGGCCAGCCTTCGACCTTCAGCAGCACATCGGCGCCGGGACGGACGAAGGGAACGGTCTGGCGCGGCTCCACCGGCAGCGTGGCGCGCAGCACGTCGAGAGTGGACGCGACGGTGCCGAAGTCGTTGGCGGCCCAGCGCACGAAGGCGAACACGCTGTCCGGCGCGAAGCGCAGCACGCGCCGCCGACGGTCGAGGATCTGCTCGCCGGCCTCGCGGCCGAACCTGATCCAGTTCTCGACGCGCTTTTCGATCCAGGTGAGTTCGACTTCGGTGAGGATGTTTGGCGGCGGCGTGGTCGGTCTCGGTTCGCCGCGCGCATGGGTGGCGCCGGGGCCGGTCATGTCGCGTCTCCTTCGGTGGCTGGAAATTCGCGCGCGAGCAGCTCGCGCAGCATGTCGGCCACGGTGACGCCGCGCTGGAAGGCGGCGATCTTGATCCGCGCCCGCTGTTCGGTGGTCACGTCGATGGTGAGCCTGGCCGTGAACGCGTTGGCGTCGGTGACGCGGGCGGCGGGCGTGTCGGCTGACTTGATCCAGCTTTCCGGATCGCCCGGTCGGCTGGCGAAGCCGCGCTTCGGAGAGGACACGGTCACGGCGCGATCCTCGCGATCTCGGTGGCGAGTGCGGCGATCTCACGCGCGGCCGGGCTGTCGGCGTCCAGCTCACTGACGAGCCGTCCAGTCTGTGCGGTGTCGGCGAAGGCGACCCGCTGGCCGATCGTCGATGCGAGCAGCGGCGGATCATGGTCGGCAAGCGTTTCGGCCGTCTCACGGGCGATGACGGTGCGCGCAGCGCAGCGGTTCAGCACGAAGCGCGCGGCGAGCTGCGGCCGGTAGATGCGGGCCTCGCTGAGGAGCGAGAGCATTTCGGCGCTCGCCCATCCGTCGAACGGCGACGGCTGCACCGGGATCAGCACTAGGTCGGCGGCGAGCAGCGCCGAGCGCATCAGCCCGGCGACGCGCGGCGGACCGTCTATGATGACGTGGTCGACATCACGCGCCAGCTCGGGCGCTTCCCGATGCAGAGTGTCGCGCGCCAGGCCGACGACGCCGAAGAGCCGCGGCAGGTTCTCGCGCGTCCGCTGCTGCGACCAGTCGAGCGCAGAGCCTTGCGGGTCGGCGTCGATGACCGTGACGCGCTGCCCTCGCTGTGCCCATTCACCGGCAAGATGGAGCGCCAGCGTCGTCTTTCCCACGCCGCCCTTCTGGTTGAGGAGCGCGACGATCATGACGGTCTCCCGGTGATCGGGGACTCGTCCACAACTGCGCAAAAAGCGGTTTGCGTTAGAAAGATTCCGAAGGAATCTAGGTTAGAGAAGTTACGAGGCTCGCAAGTTGCTGATTCAGCGAGCGGATTCGACGATTCCGGTCCCCGATAGCACGAGGATCGGGTCCTCGATGGCACGATGAGTCCGGTCCCTGATAGCACGAGACGATTCACAGCTTATCCCCAGGGTGCATGGTCGAGCGGCGGCGCTGGCGAGAGATGCCGAGCGCGTGCGGGTCGATGGGTTTGAAGGAGAGGATTTCGGGCGCGCCGAGGCACTGCTCGATGGTCAGGCGGTAGCCCGGCAGCGGCTGGCGGCGGACGATGTCGCGCAGGTCGTAGGCGAAGTGCTTGAGCGGCGAGAGCGAACCGGACTTGGCGTGCAGATGCGGGAAATCGAAGCTCCAGCCGAACTCCTGTTTGCCGCCGTGCTTGCGCACGAGGCGGTAAAGCCAGCGCTCCAGTCCGCCCGTCAGGCCGAAATAGTCGCGGTCGATCGTGAGCACGAGCGCGTCGTCAAGGACGGCGGCGTAGAACCAGTCCGGCACGATCAGTTCGAGCCCAAGCGGACGTCCGCGTGCGTCAGCGCGCTCTTTCCACTCGTTGATCCAGGAGAAGCGGTGCAGTCGCCGTTCGGTCGGCTGGCGGATCGACGTCGCCACTGTTGTCGACTGGAGACGGTCGAGCGCGGCCTTGAGCCGGTCATAGTCCCGCAGGCTGACGCCGCGGCCGATGAACTGCAGAATCTCGTAGGGTGTGGTCGCCATCAGACGCGACGGCCGAAGACCGTGGTCGCGCGCCTCAACGATCTGCGAGGCCGCCCAGATCAGCACGTCGGCGTCCCAGATGGTGGCCATGCCGTGCTCGGGGACGGCCTCGACGCGGATGACGATGGAGCCGGCCTTGAAGTTGATCGGCGCCAGCCGCTTCGACTTGCCGAGCGCAAAGAACGGGTACGCCATCAGGTCCTGCGCGTCGCGCGGCGCGAGATCGCCAGGCAGCGCCCGGAAGAGATCGAGCTGCTCGCGTTCACTTCTGTGATGGCGCGCCGACATCCGCTGGCTGCTCAGCGCTGTGGCGCGTGGCTGCCTGCCGCGCCGGTCGGTTCGTGACGCTTCGCCGGCAGGATCGCGTCGCTGTCAGCGGTCGAGTTCTTGGTGCCGCGGTTGGCCCAGGCCTGTAGGTCGGCGATCGCGTAGACGACGCGGCCGCCGAGCTTCTTGAAGGCCGGGCCGGTGCCGTAGGTGCGGTGCTTTTCGAGGGTGCGGCCGGACAGACCGAGGAAACGTGCTGCCTCGGGCGTGCGCAAATAGCGGGGAGGGACTTGGACGGTTGTGCTTTCGGCCATGATCGAAGCTCCGTGCGGTGCTGGGGGGCCGCCGGATGTCGGCGGCGGTTCCAGCGCACGGTCGTTCGCTCAGGCGAGATTCACGATGTCGAAGATTTCCGGGAATAATCGACACCCCTTCGCGCTCTTGGTCAGTATCTGACGAATCACGGATAAAAGTCGCCCATCGGGATCTCGTCGGATCTGCGAACGTGTCGGATGCCAAAGCCGGGCCCAGCCCGCCACTCAGCGGGAAGCTACGATTGATCATCACAAGCGGGGATAGCTGCCCAATAAATCGAATAAAAAGATAATGCGCTGTGAATCGAAACCGAAGACTATCTGCCGGAACTTGATCTATCGGAAGATAGGTAGTATCACATCCTTATGAGTTCCGATGGACCTACCGACACCCGCAACGCCATCATGAAATTTGGCCGTGCCCTGGTTCAGGCGCACGGTTACAACGCGCTGAGCTTTCGGGAAATTGCTAAAGAGGTTGGCGTCAAAAGTGCGAGCGTTCACTACCATTTCCCGACAAAAGGCGATTTGGCAGCGGCTCTCGCGAAAGAATATACCGATCAGGCCGTGAGTTTTTTCCAGTCGTTGGAAGCGTCGGAGAGCGATCACGATCGTATGATCGACGCGTATATCAGTGTCTATCGGGCAGCTCTCGAGCAAGACAACCGGATGTGTCTCTGCGGGATGATGGCTGCTGAATCGGCCGATCTTCCGGCGTTTGTGCTGACTGAAGTCAACCGCTTCGGAGAAGTGAACGCGCGGTGGCTGACGAAAATGCTGTCGAAGAGACACCCCAAAACCTCTCACGAGAAGCTCGAAGCGCAAGCACTGTCAATCTACGCCGCGATAGAAGGCGCCCAACTCGTTGCCCGTGGTCGCGGGGACGTGGCGGTCTTCGATCGTATCATTGCCGCCTACAAGGCCCTGGGCTTGTTCTCTTAAGCGCGCCCTCCAAGATAACCAATCTATCGATTGATAGGCTTGACAGGTGACCAGCCACCCAAATAGAACGTGATCACCTATCTATCGATAGGTAATCATGCGATCAAGCACTCTATAGAGAGGGACGAATGTCTCGGGTTTTCGAACGCCTGACCTCGCTCCGCCGCTCACATCCTCAACTCAACGGAATTTAACAAGGACAGGTCCGATGCATCCTACATTATCAAAAAACTTGGTTCGTCTTGCGGTCGCTCTCGGCTTGGCAGCCGCGACCGTTCTCACGTCTCAGATCGCGCCCACCGCTGCTCTCGCCAAGTCGACCAAGACGAGTGTCGTCGGCGGCTCGTTACATCAATTCGCTAAAACGCAGTTTGTAACGGTCGATGGCACCCGTCTCGCCTATCGACGCTTTGGCAAACAGGGCGGCGTTCCGCTGGTCTTCTTCCAGCACTTCCTGGGCAATATGGACAACTGGGATCCGATGATCACGGACGGTTTTTCCAAGAACCGCGAGGTCGTCATCTTTGACAATGCAGGCGTTGCCGGCTCGGAGGGCCAGGTTCCTCACACGGTTCAAGGCATGGCGAAGTATGGTATCGGCCTGATTGAAGCGCTGCACATCAAGCAGACCGACATCCTGGGCTTCTCGTTGGGCAGCCTCGTCGCGCAGGAGGTCGCCTTTCAGCGTCCGGATCTCGTCCGCAAGGTGATCCTTATCGGTAGCGCGCCGCGCGGCGGCGACGGCATGGCAACTTTGACGCCGGAGTTCCAGGCGATGCTGACGAAGAAATACGAACCGGCAGACACCATCCTGCTGACGACGTTCTTCAACCCGACGCTGGCAAGCCAGGCAGCAGGTCAGAAATTCCTAGACCGCATTCGTCTGCGCACGGTCGATCGCGATGCAAATCCCGGTCCCGATGTATACGGTGCGCAGGTCGCCGCCTTCGCAGCCTGGGGCACACCGTCGGCAAATTCGAACGATTATCTGAAGAGCATCAAGCAGCCGGTTCTGATCGTCAGTGGCAGCAAGGATCTGATCCACTACACCAGCAATTCATATAAGCTGGAGGACAATCTGCCGAATGCCGAACTCGTAGTCTATCCGGACACCAATCACGGTTCCTTCTACCAGTATCCGGAGCTATTCCTGCAACAAGCAACGACGTTTCTTGATCAGAAATAAGCCCTGAATCAGCATGGGCCGGTATTCTCCCGGCTCATGCGCTTTCTTCCTAGATGGCGTCACCTCAAGCTTTGTTCGCCAGACAACGATTTCTCGGACATAAGCGGAACATGGGCTACGCTACACGCTTCAACCGCGCCATTGGCTCGTTGAGTGGGTGGAATTCACCTGCTGGAAGTCGCCTGGCCTGCTCCCAGAGGTAATCGCCGGTCAGACTGATGTGCGCCCAGCCCATCGGAGAAAGGTGCGCAAGCAGTGCCGCATCGAACGTCGTGCCGACAGCGTTGAGGTGCTGGGCGGCCCGGTCGAGATAGACCGTGTTCCAGTAGGAAATCGCCGCAATCAGCAGGTTCAGCCCAGATGCGCGAAATTCCTGATTTTCCAGCGAGCGATCGGTGAACCGACCCTGCCGGTTGGTATAGATGGCGGCGGCAAGCGTGTGCCTCGCCTCGCCTTTGTTGAGACCGGCCTGACAGGCACGTCGCAGTTCCGGTTGTTCAAGCCAATCGAGCGTGAACAAAGTGCGCTCGATACGGCCCAGTTCAGCCAATGCAAAATCCAGCCTGTTCTGGCGTTTGTAGGCGGCAAGTTTTCGCAAGATTACTGACGGCGCCACCGTGCCATCCTTGATTGAGGCGACAATCCTGACGATGTCATCCCAATCGGCCTCGATCGCTGCCGTTTTGATGGTGCGGCCCATCAGATTTTCGATGCCCTTGTATGTCGATGGCGCAGCGATCGAACCCAGCTTGCGGTCGCCAATATCGCGCAGCCGGGGCGCGAAGCGGAACCCGAGTAGGTGGCAGAGTGCGAAAACATGATCGGTGGCGCCGCCGGTATCGGTATAGTGCTCATGCAACGGAAGGTTGCCGGCGCCCAGGACAAGCCCGTCGAGCACGTAAGGCGCTTCACCTGCCGTCGCGGACATGATCCGTGATCCGAATGATGCGAAGTGATCGGAAAGGTGAGAATAGATTTTCACGCCAGGTTCGGCGCCATATTTGGCATTGACGTCCGCCGCCCCTGAACGGCTCCGCCCCGACCGGAAGAACTGGCCATCGGACGACGAACTGGTGCCAGCGCCCCAATGCCGCGCGAAGGGTAATTCGTGATGGGCTGAGATGATCATGGCCAGCGCGGCCTGATAGTTCTCGGGTGAAAGATACCAGTTGTGGGTCCATGCGAGTTGGGCATAGCTGACGCCTTCGCTGGCATTGGCCATCCGCTCCAGCCCGAGGTTGGTGCCATCAGCCAGAATTGCGGCGAGTACCGTGCTGGGGTTGTCGTGCTCCTTGCCTGAGCGCAGGTCACGGAATGCGTTCAAAAAACCAGTGCGTTCGGCGACTTCAAGCAGCAGCTCGGTGATGCGCACGCGGGGAAGCAGGGTATCGAGCTTGCGATCGAGGGCTTCAGCTTCCGGTGGGGTGACAGGCGGCATTTGCTGAAGCTTGAGCCGGTCTCGTTCGAGCGACACTCCCTCAAGCTTGTTTGTTTTCAACTGCTTGGCAAATCGGCGCAGCCGCCAGTCAAGATTTCGTGCCCGGTCAGCGAGGTAGGATGCAGCATTTGAATCGAACGGAAGCACATCCGCCACTTTGGCGGCGTCGCGCCGACCCAGCAAATAGGCATCGAAGCGCTGATAGTTGCGGGTTCCCTCGATCCATACATCACCGGCGCGCAAACGATCACGCAAGGTTGCCATGATCGCAATTTCATAACGTCGGCGGTCGATACGGCCGCTTTCGGTGATGAGACGCTTCCACTGCCGATTGGGGAATGGCAGTGGAACGCCATCGGGAAGGTCGCGCGACTTTCGTGTGTTCGCATCGCGAATGACATCGATGGCTTTGATCAGTGCCGTCCCTGTTCCAGACGCCTTGAAGGTGAAGGCGTCCAGAAATGCCGGGCTGAAACGCCGTAGCGTGGCGTAACGCTCGGTTGCCGTTACCAGTGCGTCCTCGCCGGCAAGATCAGCAAGGGCATCTACTTGGGCCTTTGCCGCAACAAGCCGGTGCCAGCCCACCGCTTCGTCAATCAATTCGAGCGGATCGCCGCCATTCTGGACAGCCTCATCAAGTGCTGTAATCGTGGCGCCAAACAGCCGCATGAGTTGCCCCACCGACTGAATACTATCTTGGTAGCGACGCTCGCGCCCACGCCGCGCGCGCGTGAACATGCCGCCGATAAGTCGGTCAAACATTTGGATCGCGGCATCGGCAAGTCTGGCCTCAAGGTCGATCACTGCGGCCGTCAACGTCGCCCGCCTGCGATTGACGCTGTAATCCGAAAGCAGGAATGCCGGTGCCACGCCGCCCTCGCGGACAAATTGGGCAAAGCGGAATTCCGGAATGGCGCCCCCAACTACCGGGTGGATACCTATGCCGCGAACATAGCGCAGGCGCTCAAGCAAGCCATTGATATTGGCCGCAGTCGGGGCTTCTTCGAAATTACGCAACCACGCCAGCGGTGTCATGCCGAAATCCGGGTTGTTGATTACGAGTTCGTCTAGCCGTGTCAGTTCAGCAGAGCTGAGGCCTTCGACGATTGCGGCTGCGGCAGCTTTGCGTGCGCGTGCCCGGCCAGCAAGACCGGCGCGTTCCAGTGTGTCGCCTGACGGAAGAATGAACCGCTCACCCTTCAGGCCAACCATGAGGGCGCGAACAATCGGTTCACCTCTGTCTGTATACTCGGCGGCTTGCGCGGCAAGATTCAGGGCAAGTGCCAGGTCGCCGCGTCGAAACGGGCGTATGCCAAGATAACGCGCCACGAGATCGGCATGATCGGTACGGGTTTGCGCGCGCTGACCATATGCAGAGAAGGAGGAAGGATCGACGAATAACTGTGCCGCGAGGTACTGAAGAATGACGTCGGGAAGCCCGATCTCGGGTTGCAGACCAAAGCCGGGATGTCGCATCAAAGCGATTTGTGCAGCCAGACCGAGGCGATTTGCTGGACCATAGCGGCGCCCAACCAATTCAACATCTTCCGCAGAAAGGGTATAATGCCCAATGATCGCGGTTTCTTGGACAGGAGGATCGAACAGGCGCCGGCGCTCGTCTCCGGTCAGAAGTCGGCGTCGTGCCATTTTGCTCTCCCGCTGAGGCGAATAACAAAATTGACACCAAAGCGGCTTGCACTGGAGGGAGGCCATTCGTTGCCGGTTGATCCCCGAGCAATCACCCGGCGCAGCAAGACAGTTTGGCGACATCCTTATCAAACGTTTGGGCCGCCAGTTTGAGGCCTTCCACAGTGGTCAGGTAAGGAAATATCGTTGCACCCAATTCCAGGGTGGTCATGCCGTGTTTGATCGCCAGCACCAGTGTCTGGATCGAATCCGCGCCTTCGGGTGCCATGATCTGGCCGCCCAGCAAACGGTCGTTCGCCTTGTCGGCAATCAGTTTGATGAGACCCCGCGTATCGCGTGCTGCCAGTGCCCTTGGCACAGCATCGAGCGGGAGCAGCGAAACCTTGATGTCCAGGCCTTGCGCCCGTGCTGTCGTTTCAGTGAGGCCGGCGCTGGCGACTTGCGGGTCGGTGAAGACGACGGATGGCATGGAGGAATTGTCGTAGCGGTATTGGTTGCCCGTCACCGCGTTGCGCGCGGCCAGTTTTGCGCCATAGGCGGCCATGTAGACGAACTGGTCCCGTCCCGTTACATCGCCCGCCGCGTAAATGCCTGGAACCGACGTTTCGAGGTGGTCATCGACGACGATTCCACCATTACGGGCAAGCACTATGCCGCGCTCCTCCAGCCCAAGCCCGTCGCTATTGGGTCGGCGTCCGGTGGCGATGAGCACCTGTTCCGCCGCGACGGTGTCACAATGCCCCTCGCAGGTCAATTCGACCCCGCTCTGTGTTTGGGCGATACGCTGATAGCCGACACCTGCGCAAACCCGCACGCCCTCGGCTTCCAAATAGTTTTTCAGCGCGGCACTCACTTCCGGGTCCATTTCGGGGAGCAGGCGGCTTCGGCAGCAGATGGTGACATCAACGCCCAGACGCGAAAACATCTGTCCCAGTTCTACCCCGATCACCCCGCCACCGATCACCAGCAGCGATTTGGGCAAGCGATCCAGCGCCAGCGCCGATGTGCTGGTTAGGTAGGGCACGCTGTCCATCCCCGGAATCGGCGGCACGGCGGCGTGCGCACCCATCGCCAATATGACCTTGCCGACCTTCATGGGCGCATCGCCGACAATCAGCGCACCATCGGCAAAGCGTGCCTTGCCCTCGATATAGCTCACACCGTCATAGGCGGGCAGCAGATCGACATATTTTTTTTGGCGCAGCGTCGTGACAAGATCGTCCTTCGACGCCGCCAATACGGACCAGTCATCCATCTGGACAGCGCCCCCAAGGCCGGGAAAGCGCGCGGCGGCAAGCCCACCATGCACCGCTTCGGCGGCGCGGATCAGCGTCTTGGAAGGAACGCAGCCAACATTGACACAGGTGCCGCCAATCGTGCCGTGACCGACGAGCGCCACTTTCGCGCCCAGATCGGCAGCGGCGATCGCGGCGGAGAACCCGGCAGAACCCGCGCCGATGACGGCCACGTCAAATCCTTCCTGCCCGGGGCGGTTGCAACAGTCGTTCATTGCTTATCGCTTTCTTGAGGCGCTGGCGGCGCCCCGCTCAGTTTTGAATAGCGCGCGCCGGATAACCCGCGTTGGTTGATGCAGCGGCAATCGCAGCAGCATTGGTGCGGCGCGGGTTATAGGTTGCGCGCGCGGTCTTGGCTGCGAAATCGACCGTGACCGCCGTTACCCCGGCGACGCCTTCCATCGCCTTCTTCACGGTGATCGGGCAGGTGGCGCAGGTCATGTTCTCTATGGCAAAGGTGGTTTGCTTCTGAGCGGTTGCGGTAGCCGCGGGGCGATCTTGCGCCGTGCCACTAACTGCATAGGCGACCCCGCCGCCAGCCATAGCCAGCACGGCCATAGCGATACATACTGTCTTTTTCATGGGTATTTCCTTTCAATAGAACCAGGGTGCCCACCAGTCGATGGTGAGCGCCAGGATGGCGACGGCAAGGCCCAGCCACAGCACCGCCTTGGTGGTCCAAGCCGATTGTGGACGAGCGCAGTAGGAACCGTCTTCACAGGGCGGTTTCGGCTTGAAATAGACATGCCAGAAGCCGTAGCCGAGCAGCGCGAGCGTTACGCCTGCGACATAGGGCTTGTAAGGTTCGAGCGCCGTCAGGTTGGCGATCCACGCGCCGGAAATTCCGAGCATAACCAACAGTAGCGGGACAACGCAGCAAGCCGAGGCGAGCCCCGCGCCGATCAATGCGCCCGCCGCAACCCAGTTTGCCTGCTTCGGCTCGTGGTTTTCGGTGAGGGCTGGCTGTCCCGCTTCCGGCGTTGAGACCATGGCTTGAATCCCTTGTTCCAACTGAGTGATTCGCAATGTAGGCTCTGTAGCCACTACAGACTCAAGAGGTATTTTCATGGAGCAACAGGTCGGCATCTTGCGTGCCCAGCTTGCCCGGAAAACAGGCTGCAATCTCGAAACCATCCGCTATTACGAGAAGGTGGGATTGCTGCCGGGGCCGCCTCGCAGTTCCAACGGCTACCGCGTCTATTCGCCGGAACTGGTGCAAAGGTTGCAGTTCATCCTGCGCGCGCGCGACCTTGGCTATGCAATGGATGAGATACGGTCATTGTTGTCGCTCACCGATACCGGTGCACAAACCTGCGCGGAGGTTATGGCGAGAACCGAACTCCACCTTGAAGATGTCCGCCGCCGCATTGCAGATTTGCAGAAGATAGCGGTGACGCTGGCGACCACGTTAGCCAGATGCACTGGAGATGACGTTGCCGAATGTCCCATCCTGGAAGCACTCCAGTTTTTACCCCATCAAGGCAATTGACGCCATCTTTGAGGGATTTGATTTTGTGATGTCAGCTTGGAGTATAGTCTACCTGGACGTCAGGATGCTTGCGGTAATTGTGTCAGATAAGAACGCCGAATCACATTTCTTGACATATGCGTACCAAGTTTATAGAGTCCAACCTGACATATTGGCCAGGAGCGGACGATGAATGGGCAAAAGATCGGATACGTCCGGGTCAGTGCATTCGATCAGAATGTCGATCGCCAACTGGATGGTGTCGCACTCGACAAGATTTTCACCGACAAGGCATCGGGCAAGGACGTCGACAGGCCACAGCTTGAAGCCATGCTATCGTTCATCCGCGAGGGGGACACGGTGGTCGTGCATAGCATGGACCGCCTCGCGCGCAACCTCGACGACCTGCGCAAGCTGGTCCAGTCCCTCACCAAGCGGGGCATCCGGATCGAATTCGTCAAGGAAAGCCTGGCGTTCACGGGTGAAGATTCGCCGATGGCCAATTTGATGCTGTCGGTGATGGGGGCATTTGCCGAATTCGAGCGGGCCTTGATCCGCGAACGACAGCGCGAAGGGATTGCTGTCGCCAAACAGCGCGGCGCCTATCGCGGAAGGAAGAAGTCGCTTTCCGATGACAGGGTGGCCGAGTTGAAGCAACGGGTTGCAGCTGGCGAGCAGAAGGCTACCATCGCTCGCGATCTTGGGATCAGCCGGGAAACCCTCTATCAGTACCTTCGATCAGCGACATGAAAAGCCTTTCCCGCCTTTGTCCATGAAATCGTTGTCTGACGCACAAACCTTGAGGCGACGCCAATGATGCGCATGCATGAGCATCATGACCAACTGGGTTGGAACCAAACGCCAGTTCAGTCTGCTGACTGATCCGCCAGCTGTCTCATCTGAACTTTGGTTCCCATGCTCGAATGTCCCGGCCGCGGTCGTACTTATATTGCCACGTGGTACACTACGATAACGCTCTGGCCAGCGCGGCATGCGTGTGTGCTGACATTTGGCAGCACACACGCCGTGATCCTCCGCAGAACTATTGAACTTGCACTGCGCAAGCTCACATATCCTTCATCCCGCCACCCTGATCGGTCGGCTGCGGGCTAGGGGGTCGGCGAGGCAGGATTGTTCATCCAAGGTCCTGTGGGATGATTCCCGGGGCCCATGCGCATGCTGTCGTGATCTCTCGCTTGACGCTGATCGTTGTGCATGTCGTCTGCCGCATTCGCTTCGCTCGGGGCTGCTGCGGGATCATCAACCGCGCTTCCAGAAGCACTGGCGGATGTGCTGGCCGTTGCTGTGGGCGTGCTCGCCTTATCCTTGTTGTTGCACGCCGAAAGTGACAACGCACCGACAAGCGCCAAGCTGGCCCCTATCAACGACATCGCCTTGCTATTATTGTAAGTCATTGAAGTTTCCTTTCAAATTTGAGGTAAACCCCTCACGCCGCAAATAATACTATATAACACACTCTGCTGCGGCTCTTTCAGAGCGAAGATACGTCCAAATAGGCTTGGTGCTGCATGACATCGATCCCTTTGATAGATTGACCAAGGCATGCTCGACTTGCGAGAGACGATCGACATTGTCCTTCGCCTCCTTAAGCTTCGTCTGTGCGACATGAAGAATTTCGGAAGGTTCTGCGGGACCTGCCGTGGAGACCTCAAGTAATGTCCGAACTTGCTCAAGATTGAAGCCTAGTTCTTGCGCGGAGCGGATAAATTTCAGGCGCTCCAGCTCATTATCCCCATAAATCCGATAACCAGCGCTATTCCTGGTCGCAACTTCAAGCAGACCCATGCGCTCGTAATAACGGATCGTATCACGACCCACTCCAGCCGCAGCAGCAAGTTCGCCAACTTTGAAACTGGCCATAACATCCCTCTCCAGTCAGCCGGTCGATCCTTCATCTTTGTTGACGAAGCCCCGCATCCAGCGTGGAACACCGATTGTCGGTCGCCGCTTTACGAGCAAAATCCACGCCCGCTGCGACAATCAAGGACTGCCTCTCGGCTTCATCCTGACCGGCGGGGAGGCTTCCGATTACACCGCTGCCGAGCCGCTGATGGAGATCCCCGTCGCCGCGCCCAAGGCGCTGCTGGCGGACAAAGGCTATGACGGTGATCGCTTCCGGGAAAGCCTGCTGATCCGGGGCATCCTGCCCATCATCCCGCCCCGCTCAAACCGCAAGGTGCCCGACCATCCCGACTATCGCCGCTACCGGGACCGCAATCGCGTCGAGCGCATGTTCGGAAAGCTCAAGCAACAGCGCCGAATCGCCACCCGCTACGACAAGACCATCCTATCCTTCGAGAGTTTCCTCAACCTCGCCGCCACTCGCCTATGGCTGAAGTCTTTTGTCAACACAGCCTAGGCGAGAACGGGGGTGGCACCAAGCATGGAAATGCCGGCAATCGCAACCACGAGAGACTTCTCGATCATGTTCGACTCCATTGTGAAATTTACAATGCCGCCCCCCAGGCCTCTTGTGGGGAAGAGCTACTCTTCAAAGTCCGGAGTAAGGAACAAGCTCCAAGCTCAACATACGTAATGGTCACATTATCATGAGACTTGGGCCCGGGAGGTGAGATCACCCCAGCTTCCAAGAGCCGGCGTGGTACATTTCCAATCTAGCTCGTGCCGAATCCGTTCGGCCAGACTGGCAGAAGCACTCGCTTCTCCGTGCGTGACGAACGTCATTTTCGGTGCTTGCGGCATGCCAGAAAGCCAACGCAAGATCTCGTTGCAATCAGCATGGGCAGACAGCATCGAAAGATTGGTTACTTCGGCAAAAACTGGCACAACCTCACCGTAGATCTTTACCGAGGTCGCGCCGGCGACAAGCGCTGCGCCTCGGGTACCGGCTGCCTGGAAACCTGCAAAGAGCAGCAGGTTCTTCGGATCCGGAGCAAACTGTGCAAGGTGGTGAAGGACACGTCCGCCAGTCGCCATGCCACTTGCCGAAATGATGACCTTGGGATTGCAATCCGCTGTCAGCGCCTTCGACTCTTCGGCATCGCGTAAATAGTGCGCTACGGCGCACGCAGCTTTGCATTCATCATGCGACAAGCGATGATCCCCTGCGTTTGCGCACATGATGCCGCTGGCGTCGATTGCCATCGGGCTGTCGAGGTAGACAGGCACGCCCTGAAGGCGGCCGGCCTTCTTCAAGAGGGACAGGTAATAGAGGAGCGATTGGGCCCGACCCACCGCGAAGGCCGGGATTACGACCGTCCCACCACGCGCAACGCATCGCTCAATACACTCACCCAAGGCCACTTCAGGCGAAACAGCGTCATGCTCCCGATCGCCATAGGTAGACTCGACGACCAGAAAGTCAGCCAATGGCGGAGGTGCGGGATCGAACATCACAGCGTCGTCGTAACGCCCGAGGTCGCCCGAAAAAACGACCTTGGTTCCTTTCCAGTCGATCTCGATCGAAGCTGCGCCGAGAATATGCCCGGCCCGGTGGAAGCGGGCCGAAACGCCAGGGGCAACTTCGATGAACTCATCGAATCCCACTCCCTGGAAGTGCTCCAGCGCGTTCAACGCATCGTTCTGGGTATATAGTGGCAGCGCAGGTTGATGCCGCGAATAGCCTCGGCGGTTTGCGAACTGGGCATCCTTTTCCTGCAGGTGGCCGCTGTCCGGTAGAAGTAATTCACAAAGCTCAGCTGTTGCCCGGGTGGTGAGAACCCGGCCTCGCCAACCATCACGGACCAAACGCGGAATTGCACCGGAATGATCGAGATGCGCGTGCGTCAGCAGGATCGTCTCTACCCCTGCAATTTCTGGCGGAGGGGGAGCCCAGTTGAGGTTGCGCAAATCGCGGCCTCCTTGGAACAGCCCACTATCCACCAACAGGCGCGTGCTGTCGTCCTCGAGGAGATAGCGCGATCCGGTGACGGTGCCGCTCGCCCCAAAGAACCCGATCGCCAATCCTCCGCCAGCAGGTCTTGGCTCCACCTCAAACGAGGCTTGAGGTGTCCCGCTTGGCACGAAATGCCCCCGAGTTTTGTCCTTTTGGTGTCGATTCTTGTGCCCGTGCATGGACATCACTACCGCGCTTGTGGATTTCTGCATGGATTGGCCAGCCCATTGGTCTGCGGCCATACGTAATGATCGCAGACGGACGCAGGCGGGAGCATGTGATGTTTACATATGGCGCGGCATTCGTGGCGCCAGCACTGAGACAGTCTCGCGAACGCAGCCTGAAAAAACCGATGACCACAAGATATATGCTTTGAACGGGACAAAAATGTGACTTCAGATGACACCCCTTTTTGCAGCGCTCTAACGCCACATCCCTGTGAGCATTGCTTCCCCAGCCACCACGCAGCGGACTTGCCATCTTACAGACTCGCGGCCTTGGATCAGGACTTCATTCTTGGGGACTCAATGCGCGGCGTTCGCTTCATGCTCGAATACGAGAAGGTGGAGGAAGCGTTGCGCGAATGGGGCGTCCTTTCAACCATTGTCGTATTTGGAAGTGCTCGCGTCAGAGAAGCGCAGCCAGGCAGGAGGGGCTTCTGGTATGACGAAGCCCGCAAGTTCGGCCGGCTCGCCTCCGAGCAGGGGGGGGCGCTGACCCGCAACGGTGGCAAGCGCATGAACGTGATCGCTACCGGAGGAGGACCGGGGATTATGGAGGCAGCCAACCGCGGGGCCCACGACGTCTGCGCGCCTTCGATCGGCTTCAATATCACGCTCCCTCGCGAACAGGTCCCAAATCCCTACACGACCCCCGAACTCACATTCCGTTTTCACTATTTCGCGATCCGCAAGATGCATCTGGCCATGCGCGCCAGTGCTCTGGTGGTCTTCCCAGGGGGATTTGGAACCCTGGACGAGATGTTCGAAATTCTGACGTTGCGGCAGACCGGCAAGGCTCCCAAGGTCCCTATCATCCTGTTTGATCGAGACTATTGGCAAAGCGCCATCAATTTGGATGTTTTCGCCGAGAACGGCATGATCGACAGCGAAGACCGCGACTTGTTTTCGTATGCCGATAGCGCCGAGGCACTATGGGCAACGCTGATCGACCAGGGGCTCAGCCCGGCTATTGCAGACTAAGCCCCTGCCCGTCCCTACCCGACCTGCAGGGGATTCGGCTCTGGCTTCGAAGCATTCGTTATATACGTATATCGATGCCAATCTTGATCGCCACATAAGGCCCCTAAGGGTTTGCCTAACCAAGGCTGGCCAAGGAAAGGACCGCTGTATGCGCAAGACCACCATGGGGTGACTACACGAAAGTGACGTATCTGCACGGAAAGGGCGAACGGATAGCGAACGTCACGCGGCAAGTAGGGAGTTGACGGCGCGCAGCGGTCGCAAGGCGTCCGGATCGGGTTGATCTTCAACATTCCAGCTATAGTCACCGGTCAGCGAGATATGCTCCCAGCCCAATGGCGCGATGTGGCGTGCGATTTCGTCGGCTGTGCCGATGTCCGCCAGCGCCATTTCGAGATAGCGAGTGTTCCACAAGATGAAGCGGCCGTTAGCCTCCGGAGCGACTCATCCGCTCTTGGAAGCGACACGATGTTCAGCACGCGCGGCGCAGTGGCAGCCGCTCTGCCGAAATGAGACGCGCCGGAATCAAACGATGTTTTGCTTGGCGTTGGCGAGCAAACTCCACAGGCGCGATCCGGATGGAGACGAGACGATGACCTACCAGAGCATCAACCCCTACGACGGCAAGCTTCTGCAAAGCTTCGACGATCTTACCGACGAGAGCCTTGAGACAAAGATTGCGACGGCCAACGCGTGCTTCGAAAGCTGGCGGCAGACGACGTTCGCGGAACGGGCGGCCATCGCCGCAAAAGCCGCCGCCATCATGCGGACCCGCGCCGATGAGTTCGCGCGGCCGGTAACGCTCGAAATGGGCAAGCGCATCGCCGAGGCGCGGGGCGAAGTGGCGCTCAGCGCGGACATCATCGATTACTATGCGCAGAACGCCGAACGCTTCCTCGCTCCCGAGCGCCTTAATCCGACTTCTGGCGAGGCGGAGATAGTGAGCAGCCCGTTCGGCGTGCTCTTCGGCGTCCAGCCCTGGAACTTCCCCTATTATCAGCTCGCACGCTTCGCCGCGCCCAATTTGATGGCGGGCAACGTCGTGATGGTGAAACACGCGGGGAACGTTCCGCAATGCGCGATCGCCTTTGAGGAGTTGTGGCTGGAGGCCGGGGCGCCGAAGGGCGCCTACACCAACCTGCTGATCTCCCACGACCAGGTGAACCGCGTCATCGACGACCCCCGGATCAAGGGTGTGGCGCTGACGGGCAGCGTTGACGCCGGGAAGTCCGTCGCTGCGCGGGCGGGGCAGAACCTGAAGAAATCGACGATGGAGCTTGGCGGTAGCGACGCCTTCATCGTCCTCGATGACGCCGATCTGGAGAAGACCGTCGAGTGGGCGGTCTGGGCCAAGATGAACAATACGGGCCAGTGCTGCGTCGCGGGCAAGCGCTACATCGTCGTCGAGGAGTTGGCCGATCGGTTCCTCGACAAGTTTCGCACCGCGCTGGCGAAGCTGAAACCGGGGGACCCGATGGACGAGGCGACGACGCTCGGTCCCTTGTCCACCGAAGGAGCCCTGGTGAACCTCTTGGATCAGGTCGACCGGGCGGTCGGCGATGGCGCAACGGTCGTGATGGGCGGCAAGAGGATCGACCGTCCGGGCTCCTTCATGCAGCCTACGATCCTGACCGACATCGCGCCCGATAGCGCCGCGTTCCGGGAGGAGTTCTTCGGGCCGGTCGCGCTCTTCTTCCGGGTCAAAGACGAAGACGCAGCGGTGGCGCTCGCCAACGACTCGGCTTTCGGGCTTGGCGGCTCGGTCTTCACCGGCGACGTCGCGCGCGGCAAACGCGTCGCGAGCCGCATCGATACGGGCATGATGTTCGTCAATCACCCAACTTGGACGACGCCCGACCTGCCGTTCGGTGGGGTCAAGGACTCAGGCTACGGCCGCGAGCTTTCGAACATGGGCATCCAGGAATTCGTCAACAAGAAACTGGTTCGCGTTGACGCGATCGATGCGCCAGCCTAGATCGCAAGGCGCGGATTTCGAACAAGTGCGGCGGCAACAGCGCGATTTCGCTGCCTTAAAAAGAGGAAAACAGCCATGGCTACAATGCAGGCCGCAGTTGTCGAAACGTTCGGCCAGCCTTTGATCCTTCGCGAATGGGACATGCCCACGCCCGGCCCAGGTCAGATCGTCGTCAAAACCGAAGCCTGCGGCGTGTGTCACACCGATCTCCATGCCGCGAACGGCGATTGGCCGGTCAAGCCAACCCCCCCGTTCATTCCAGGTCACGAGGCGATCGGTCCGGTCGTTGCTGTCGGAGCGGGCGTGACGATCGTCAAGGAAGGTGACCGGGTCGGAGTGCCCTGGCTCTATTCGGCTTGCGGCCGCTGCGAATATTGCCTGAAGGCTCAGGAGACGGTTTGCGCCAAGGCGCAGTTCGGCGGCTACACGAAGAATGGCGGTTTCGCCGAATACATTCTGGCTGATCCCAATTACGTCGCCCACATCCCCGACGGCTTGTCGTCGATCGAGGCCGCGCCGCTCGTCTGCGCGGGCATCACTACCTACAAGGGCATCAAGGAAACCGGAGCGAGGCCCGGCGAATGGATCGCCGTTTCGGGTGCCGGAGGGCTCGGCCATCTCGCCATCCAGTATGCCAAAGCCATGGGACTGTCCGTCGCGGCGATCGACATCGACGAAACAAAGCTCGAACATGCCAAACGCCTCGGTGCCGATCTTGCGATCAACGCCAAGGCGGGCGACCCGGCAGAGACCTTGAAAAAGGCGACGGGCGGCGGTGCGCACGGCGTCCTGATCACGGCGCCCTCCCTCCCCGCGTTCAAGCAGGGAGTCGCCATGACGCGTAAGCGCGGAACCTGCGTGCTGGTCGGACTGCCGCCCGGCGAGTTTCCGGTCTCGCTTTTCGACGTAGTCGTTGACTGCATCACCATTCGCGGATCGTTCGTCGGCACGCGCCAGGACATGGCCGAAGCCCTCGCATTTGCCGCCGAGGGCAAGATCAAGGCGAACATCGAGCTGCAGCCACTGTCGGCGATCAACGAGGTTCTGGGCCGGCTGCAACGCGGCGATGTGGCCGCGCGCGTCGTCCTTGATTTCGCGGGAAACTGAGCATTATGACAAGGTCTCTTGATCGCATCGGCCGACGCGAGGTGATGGCGGGCGCGGGCCTGCTTGGCCTGTCGGCGGTGCTCGCGCGCTCGGCGCCGGCTTATGCCTGGACACAGGACAGCCAGGCCTTGCCTGACCCGCGCCCCTCCCCCGCGAGCGTGCGCAGCTACGATCTGGAGATCGACGACTATCGACTGATGGTCGACGGACGTCCCGGCAAGGCGATGGCGATCAACGGAACCGTGCCGGGGCCGCTGCTGCGTTTCCGCGAGGGCGAAGAGGCCGTCATACGGGTCACGAACCGCTTGAAGGAGATCGCCTCGATCCACTGGCACGGGATCCTCCTGCCCCCGGGCATGGACGGGGTTCCCGGCGTGAGCTTCGCCGGCATCGCGCCGGGCGAGACGTTCACCTACCGCTTTCCGCTGCTTCAGAGCGGCACCTACTGGTGCCACAGCCATTCGGGCGGGCAGGAGCTGCTCGGCGTCTACGCGCCCTTCGTCATCGATCCGGCCGGTCGCGATCCCGTCGCCTTCGACCGGGACTATGTCGTGTTGATGTCCGACTGGAGCTTCGAGGCTCCAGAAAAGATTATCGCCAATCTCAAGAAGCAGTCCGGATATTACAATTATCAGAAGCGCACGCTGGCCGATCTCGTGCGCGATGTCAGCGCGAACGGCTGGTCGGCGACGCTCATGGAACGGCTCAACTGGTCCAAGATGCGCATGGACCCGACCGATTTCGCCGACGTCACCGGATATACCTACACCTACCTCATCAACGGGCTGACCAGCGATGCCAATTGGACCGGGCTGTTCAGGCCGGGAGAGCGCGTACGCCTGCGTTTCATCGCGGCCGGCGCGATGACCTATTTCGATATCCGCATCCCCGGGCTCAAGATGACCGTGGTCCAGGCCGACGGGCAGGACATCCAGCCGCTGGAGGTAGACGAGTTCCGGATCGCGCCCGGCGAAACATTCGACGTCATCGTCGTGCCCGAGGACCGCGCCTACACGCTGATGGCGGAGACGATGGACCGCAGCGGGTTCGCGCGCGGCACCCTGGCCCCGCGCGCTGGCATGACCGCCCCGATCCCGCCGCGCCGACCGCGGCCGATCCGCACCATGGCCGACATGGGGATGGACATGGGCGGCATGGACATGGGCGCGGGCAAGGCCGGGATGGGGAGCATGTCCGGGATGCCGGGCGCCGTCGCTCCCTCGTCACCGCCAGTCATGGACATGAGCGGCCACCAGATGCAGAACATGGGCGCGGCCGAGCGGGTTCGCGCGGACGCCGCCGGAAAACTGAAGACGGCGCACCAATCGGGCATGGCCGACATGCCGACGACCGGCGGCGCGATGGGCGCCATGGGTGCGATGCCGGGCATGAGCGGCGAAGGCGCCTCGGTCAAAGATCAGCGCTTCGCTCACGGCCCCGACACGCACGGGGTCGGCAATTCCTCGATCGCCATGGTCGCGAAGAACCGTCTCGGCGAACCGGGCTCGGGGTTCGACACCGAGAATTCGCGCGTCCTGGTCTACGCCGATCTTCGCAGCGTGATCCCGCAAACCGATCTGCGTGCGCCGGCGCGCGACATCGAACTGCACATCACGGGGAACATGGACCGCTACAGCTGGTCCTTCGACGGCAAGAAATACTCC
The DNA here is from genome assembly GCF_001556015.1 of Novosphingobium sp. CCH12-A3. NCBI lineage: Bacteria > Pseudomonadati > Pseudomonadota > Alphaproteobacteria > Sphingomonadales > Sphingomonadaceae > Novosphingobium > Novosphingobium sp. CCH12-A3. The sequence goes on from NZ_LSIA01000312.1 coordinate 54,320, forward strand.
GAAGCGCGCACCCCGATTGCCTTCAAATATGGCGAACGGCTGCGCATGGTGTTCGTCAACGACACCATGATGGAACATCCCATCCACCTCCACGGCATGTGGATGGAGCTCGAGAACGGCGGCGGAGCGAACCAGCCGCGCAAGCATACGATCAGCGTCAAACCCGCCGAGCGCTTGACGGTTGCTGTGACTGCCGACGCACCTGGGTTGTGGGCGATGCACTGCCACCTGCTGCTCCACATGGAGATGGGCATGTTCCGCGTCGTCGAAGTCTCCTCCCCCGTCTGACCGGAGAAAACCGTTGCGCTTAGCACCTCCATTATTGACCGTCCTGATTGTGCTGCCGACCGGTCTTCAAGCACAAGAGACGGGCGCGCAGGGAGCCGGCGAACCGATGTCCATGCCGATGCCAGCTCCAAGCCAAGCCGCGGAGGCCCAATCGGTCGCGGCACCTGCCACGACAGGCCCAAAGTCAGCGACGCTGCCCAACCTTGAGGATCGCTCCGGCTGGCCGGAGCCGACCGCCGACAGCGCGAATTTTAGCTTCTTGGTAACAGAATTGCTCGAGTATCGCGAAAGTCGCGCCGCGGGAGCGATCCGGTGGGATATTTACGGCTGGTACGGCGGCGACGTGAACCGGCTGTGGGTCAAGACCGAAGGGCTGCAAGACGTATCGGGGCCAGGCGGAGGCGAGCAGGAGGCCCAGCTTCTTTACGGCCGCTTGATCTCGCCTTTCTTCGACCTTCAAGCCGGCATCCGCTTCGCGCACCGCTCGGGGCCTGGACCCAATCAATCGCGAACCTATGCTGCGATCGGCGTGCAGGGAATCGCCCCGTACCGCTACTCGCTCGAACCGACGTTGTTCATCAGCCAGGACGGCAAGGTCTCCTTAAGGGCGACCGCCACCTATGATCAGCAGCTGACACAGCGGCTCATCCTGCAACCGCGCTTCGAGTTCGACGTCGCAGTCCAAAAGGATCGGTCGTTCGGCGTCGGTTCCGGGCTGAACAAAACGGAACTCGGTCTCAGGCTGCGTTACGAAGTCAAGCGCGAGTTCGCTCCCTATGTGGGTGTGTCGTGGACACAGAGCTACGGGAGCACGAAACGACTGGCGCGCGCGGAAGGTGAAGACACCAGTCTCGTATCCATCGTCGCGGGAGTCCGGATGTGGTTCTGAAAAGGTCTCGCGCCTCGATTGACCTAAACCAACTCTCGTCCGGCAGTCGAGGTGTGAAGAGTATTACGACGGCAATGGGAAGTCGATATGAGTAGTTTCAGACAGCGATTTGCGCATCTTCTCCGAGCGCGCTGGCTAACTTCCGTCGTCGCTGGCATTCTCTTCATTGTGGCACTATATTTGGTGTGCCAGCACCGCGCCTCCCCGCTTGCGATGCTCCCCTACCTGCTCCTGCTGGCTTGTCCGCTGACGCATCTTTTCATGCATGGCGGTCATCGCCGACGAACCAGAGGATATGATGAGGACTCGGCAGGTCCAGCGGAGACGATCGGGAACCACCTTGTGTTAGCCGCGAAGCAGAGGGTGGGCAGTGATATGCAACTGCGGGGCAGCCATTGACTCCGCGGACTCGCTCTGATGGCATTTACAGCCGGTGCGTCCACTACGAGCGTCTCGCAAGCAGCGACGGCCCAGGCGGAGGCGAGCCTTGTCGGAACTTGGTCGTTCGACGGCCGCCGAGGCTGCAAGTCCGGACCAGCCTGGGTCTTCAGCCCTGACGGTTCGTATTCGGAGGTGATGCTCCCCGAGAGAACGCCGCGCGGGACCGGGGGGTGGCGCGAGCAGGAGGGAAGTATCTTCTATTCGCTGGCCGTTCCTGCTTCGAGAATGCAGCGCCGGCCACGACTTGAACGCCGCATGACGATCATCGAGCGCTCACCGGACCGGATTGTTGCGGTGACACAGCGGCGGGTCCGCCATGTGATGTACCGGTGCCGGTAGGAACTTCGTGCTCGTGCCGCCATGGCGGCTGGCGGGACACTCATCCCGCCCGATCGGTGCAAGGCGCCGCGTTCACACCCAGCGGGCCAGGGCGAAGATGGCCCGCGTGGCGATCATGGCCCAGTGCGGCCAGTATCCCAACCGTCCCCACCGAGCGGGTCTTTAGTCCCGCTGCCGTTCATGGCTTCGAGCAAACTCCCTGCGCGTTTGGTATGATCTCATACGACAGTCGCTTGGTGGTAGCCGGCTTGGCGCGCCAGCGAAGCTCGGATTCCGCGTAACAGCCGGCGCAGACCACTTTATCTAGCGATCCGCACGCAGAACATGCCAGTGCTTCTGAGCCTGCCGACGACCCCCATGCAGGACACGAGATGCAGCCCGCGCAGGAGGCACCCGATCCGCACGCCGGCCACAGCATGCCGGTGTCACAGCCCAATTCAGGTTGAAGCGCCCCGGGTTTTCAGGAGGCAGTTTTCATTTGGCTATGCAGCCATATCGAGGTTCTCGAGGGCTGCATAGTAATTGTCTTCGGCCTCAGCGGGCGGGATGTGCCCGATAGGGCCGAAGAGCCGGTGATTATTGTACCAATCGACCCAGCGCAGCGTTGCCATTTCCACGGCCGAAACGCTTGGCCATGATCGCTGCCGCCAGATGACCTCGGCCTTGTAAAGGCCGTTGATCGTCTCGGCTAAGGCGTTGTCGTAGGAATCACCTACGCTACCGACCGAGGGGACGAGTTTGGCCTCGGCCAAGCGCTGGGTATAGTTCATCGCAAGATATTGAACTCCCCTATCGCTATGGTGGATCAGTCCATCATCGGGATCTGGCCTGCGGGCATGAATCGCCTGCTCCAGGGCATCCAGAACGAAGCTGGCAGTGGCTGACGTGCTGACCTTCCATCCGACAATCCGCCGGGCAAAAGCATCAATCACGAAGGCGACATAGACGAAGCCTGCCCAAGTATGCAGTGGAGTAGGAAGCGCATAAGCGCTTCCCCTCCCCGAACCGTACGTGCACCTTT